>NZ_JAGIKX010000016.1:0-58693 GCF_017874635.1 Virgibacillus alimentarius | reverse complement strand
TAATGTCATGGCATAACCTCCTACAAGATTTATTATAATGACATTATCTCACGCTTTGAATGATGATAGAAGGTGTACATTATTTGACGCTTACTAATAAAAAGATAAAGAAAATGTGCATATAAAAAAGAAAACAGGTAACGATAAATACGAGAGCGTTTGGCTCAAAACATATTTGGAGGTTATTTATTATGGCACAACAAAATTCACAACAACAAATCCAGCAAGCTGTTCAGCAGGCACAAGCGGCACAGCAAGCTGTTCAGCAGGCACAGGCTAGCGCAAATCCACAGCAGTTGCAACAAGCTCAACAGCAAGTGCAACAAGCACAACAACAAATGCAAAATGTTCAAAACCAAGCTGGTGCTGCTGCACAACAAGATCCACAATTCCAACAGGCACAACAACAAATGCAGCAAGCAACCCAACAAGTTCAGCAAGCACAGCAAAATAATAACCAGTAATTAAGGATTATGACATAGGGAGTCTTATTCGTAAGACTCCCTTCCACAATTTTTTACAATCAAATTTATAATGATTTCTCGGAAACCTCTGTGACTACTTTCCCAGGATTAAGTACACCACCTGGATCGAAAGCACTTTTTATCTTTCGCAATACATGAATAGCTTCGCCGTGTTCTTTTTCTTGATATTTTTGTTTTCCTATTCCAACCCCATGTTCCCCTGTACAAGTTCCACCTTTGGCAAGTGCATAGTTTACAATACGCTGATTAACCAGACTAGCCTTTTCAATATCTTCTGGATGATGGACATCGATCATTAATAAAGTGTGAAAATTACTATCCCCAACATGTCCAACGATTCCACCTGGGAGTCCTGTTCCTTCAATAGCATCTCTGGCGTCCTTTATTGCTTCTGCAAGTTCAGAAATTGGCAAGCATACATCTGTCGTCATCTGTTTTTTTCCTGGGAAGCCATGAATGAAAGCATATGCCGTATGATGACGCGCTTCCCAGAGACGGTTTCTAGAGGCTGTTTCCGTTTCAAATTCCATTGACTTACAATGAAAATCTTCAACTATTTCCCGCATAAAATCTACATCTTGCTTTAGCCCTGCTTCATTGCCATGAAACTCTAAAAATATAGTAGGTACTTCTTGATAATCTGTTTCACTAAACAGGTTTATTTGTTTTATTGATTTTTCGTCAACAAGTTCCACCCTCGCAACTGGTATACCTGCTTGTAAAATCGCAGTAACCGCATCAACTGCATGATTAATACTCTCAAACGAAGCTCTTGCTGCCATAATATACTCTGGAATACCGTATACTTTTAATGTTAGCTCTGTAAAGCATCCAAGCGTTCCTTCGGATCCAACAAATAATCCATTTAAATGATAACCTGAAGATGATTTTGCAGCTAAATTTCCAGTATGAATGATTGAACCATCTGCAAGGACAACTTCTAAATCTCTTACTTGATCCCTCATAACACCATATTTTACCGAAGTAGTGCCACTTGCATTGGTGGCAGTCATTCCTCCGAGTGTTGCATCTGCACCAGGATCAACAGAGAAAAACAATCCATGTTTTTTCAATTCTTTATTTAATTGAAGTCTTGTAACACCTGGCTGTACTCTTACAAGAAAATCTTCCTCCCGTACTTCCAATATTTTATTCATATATGAAAAATCAATGGTAATTCCTTTATGATAAGGAATAATGCTTCCCTCTAGACTCGAACCAAGGCCAAACGGGACAATTACAGTATTATATTTATCCGCTAATTTTACTATTTCACTTACCTCATTCGTATTTATTGGATAGACCACGACATCCGGTACACATGGTTCATGCCATGATTCATCTTTACTGTGCTGTTCTAAAATGGTTTGATTTCTAGTCACGCGGTCTGGTGCTAACAATTGTTGAAGTTCTTCAAAAAGACTCATATAAACATCCCCCCCCTATTTATTGGCTTTTCTTTCCATTATTTTGTTTTCAAGCTTCCCGATACCTTCTACTTCCAAAGAAATGATGTCCCCATCTTGTAGAAATTGCGGAGGCTGCATGGCAACTCCTACACCATCGGGAGTCCCGGTCAATATAATATCTCCAGGGTCTAAAGTAATTAAATGAGAAATGAATTCAATGAGATTTGGTATATCAAAAATAAAATGTCTTGTATTGGAATCTTGACGTTTTTCCCCATTCACAAAAGAGCGAATAGAGAGATTGCATGGATCAACTATATCATCAGAAGTTACTATCCAAGGACCAATTGGTGTACTGCGATCTAATGACTTTCCTTGAAGCCATTGTGGTGTCCTTTTTTGTAAATCGCGGGCTGATATATCATTTGCTATCGTATAACCAGCTATATAATCGTAAACTTCCTCTTTGCAAACGTTAGAAGCCTCTTTTCCAATCACAATAGCTAATTCTGCCTCGTAATCTAATTTATGTGTTAAAGTGGGTTTTTCAATGTAATTTTCAGGACCAATGATGGCATTATTAAATTTTGCAAAAAGTACTGGGAATTCTGGGATATCCCCATCATTCATTTCTGCTACATGTTCCGCATAATTTTTTCCAACACAAATTATTTTTGAAGAAGTTGAAACTGGAACACCGTAACTTACCTCTCCTAAGTCAAGCATATATTTAGATCTGTCTGATTTATTCATTATGTAATGATATCCCATTCTTGCTCGATCTATTGCATTTTCCCCTTGCAGAAAAAAAGAATTTGGATCTGATGGAAAAATACAATCTATTTGTTGTATTAAATCTTTTTTACCTGTGGATACCAAGAATGCACGATAGCTTTCTTGCAGATCGATTATCTTTTGATCTATTCGACACCCAATTCGATATGCACTAGGTTTGTCCTTAAGTTTATAACTAACTAATTTCATCTTGTACACCCCTTCATTGTAGTAATTTAATACTCCTATCGTACCATATTTTCGTTCAATATTCAGAATGTTTCTCCTTGCATCTATTTTTTCATATTTCTATTGACTTTAATATTTTCTGAAATAGCGTCAAGAAGAAGGGGGTGACTATAAATGGAGAAACATTTCTATTCGGAACAGATAAAACATTAAAAGCACATAACCCAGAATACCGGACAAAAGCATAAATAGGAGCAACGATCCCTTATCATAGTGTATCTAAAAATTTAACCGTCACACCTAAAATGGTATGGCGGTTAAATAGATAAAGATCTTTATCTAATATTTTTTATTCTCTAATTTGTCCATTTCCTTGAATAACAAATTTGCTTGAAGTTAATGCCTTTAATCCCATTGGTCCTCTTGCATGCAGCTTTTGTGTGCTGATACCGATCTCTGCACCATATCCAAATTCAAACCCATCGGTAAACCGGGTGGAGGCATTGTGATAAACAGCAGCTGCATCAACTGTTTGCAAGAAAATTGCTGCATTGCGTTCATCCTCTGTAACGATCGACTCCGAATGATGGGTACCGTATGTATTAATATGTTTGATTGCTTCTTCAACGTCTGCTACTAATTTCACGCTGACTGATCGTCCAAGATACTCCTGATGCCAATCTTCTTCTGAGGCATTGTTTGCCTTTGGAAATGATTTACAAATTTTATCATCTGCATAAAGATGCACATTTTTTTGATGAAGTTTGTCGAGTAAATCCACACCATTTTGTTCAAACCATTTTTCATGGACTAAAATTGATTCAATAGCATTACAAACAGATGGCCGCTGCAATTTCGCATTTAGTGCAATTTCTTCTGCCATATTTTTTCCTGCGGATTCATCAATAAAAATATGGCAATTGCCTGCTCCAGTCTCAATTACAGGAACTGTTGATTCACGAATAACCGTTTCAATTAAATTCTTTCCACCTCTTGGAATTAGTACATCCAAATAATCATTCATTTGAAACATCTCTTTTGCTGCGCTTCGGCTTGTATCTTCAATCAGCTGTACTGCATCAACGGAAAGCGCAGTTTGTTCTAAAGCATGATGAATAGAAGCGACAAGTGCCATATTTGAAAATTTGGCAGATGAACTTCCCCTAAGAAGTACTGCATTTCCGGTTTTTAAAGAGAGTGAAGCTGCATCAATGGTTACATTTGGACGTGCTTCATAAATCATACCAATAACACCAATCGGCACCCTTTTCTTCTCGATTTGTAGACCGTTTTCTTTTTCAATTGTTTCTAGTACCTCACCAATTGGATCTTCTAGATCTACTAATTGTTTAACTGCTTGTGCCATACTTGAAATACGATCTTTATTTAACATCATTCGGTCAAGTATAGCGTCAGATAACCCATTTTCCTTTCCTTCTTCAATATCTTTTTTATTCGCTTCCAAAATTTTTCCCTGATCCAACACAATCTGCTCTGCTATTAAACGTAGTGCGTTATTTTTATCCTCTGTTGTAACACCACTTAATAAAAAACTAGCCGCTTTTGCTGCTTTTCCCTTTTGTATTATTTCAGACATTATAAAACCCTCCCCAATAGTTTAAGCTTTAACCCATTTATTTCTATGAATTACTTCAACAGATGAGACAACCGATTGCACTCCTTTCTTTTCATTTCGTTTCTCGATTGCTTGTACTACTTCATCTGAAGAACAGCTAACCTCACCTTTTCCGAGTAAGCCACTTGTTCCGTAAACTTTGACAACCTCTCCTTTTTGGAATGTCCCTTTCACCTTATAGATACCAGCTGACAGCAAACTTCCTCCATGGTACAATATTGCTTCTTCCGCTCCCTGATCAACATATAGCTTTCCCGCAGATTCAGAATGAAGTGCTATCCATTGCCTGCTCGTATTTACTGGCCCGTTGGATCCATTAGAAATATAAGTACCATTTCCTTTTCCATTTAATATATCAATAAATTTTTCTTTTCCTTTTCCATAACCGACAAAGACTGGTACACCAAGAGAAATAGCCCTTTTAGCTGCTAGCAGCTTTGATTTCATCCCGCCAGTTCCGACTTTGGACCCTGCCTCTCCCGCTGATTCGATCATTTCATCTGTTATGTTATCAAGGTAATTGAACTTCTTAGCAAACGGATTTGTCCTTGGATTTTCGTCATATATTCCATTAATATCTGTTAATATAATTAATTGATCCGCATGGATAAAGCCACTTACAAGCGCAGACAACATATCATTGTCACCAAATGTCAATTCATCAATAACAACTGTGTCGTTTTCATTAATGATAGGCAAGATTCCTCGTGATAAAAGCTCCGTAATTGCTGAAAATGCATTTCGATAACGCTCTCTATTAGAAAAGTCATCCCTGGTTAATAAAATTTGAGATGGAATAATCTTAAATTCGTTGAGTTTTTCAAGATAAGACTGAATTAAGAGACTTTGCCCAACAGCTGCAGCCGCTTGCTTTCCTTTAATGGTAACAGGTCTGGAAGAATAACCTAATTTCGTAAAACCTGCAGCTACAGCACCCGAAGATACTAAGATCACTTCATGCTTCGCCCTGTGAAGAGCTACAATAGCATGAATATGATCTATAAATTTTTCTTGATCAATTTCACCCTTGTCATCCGTTAACGAACTGCTTCCTATTTTGACTACAATTCTTTTTTTCCCCATTATGCATTACTCCTACTATCTATTTACAATCATCAATTTCGTACATTAAAAAAACCCTACCATCCCCTTAAAATAAAGGACGAAAGAGCTAGTTTCCGCGGTACCACCATTATTAGATATTAGATATATCCCACTTTTGCTTCCCTAACGCAGAAGTTGACGCCCATGTATTAGCACGGGACTCTGAAGATAGGTTCAGTGGCTGGTTGTGACGAAATCTTTCAGCTCCTAAATCTCGCTCTCTAACACATCCAGAAACACATACTAGTTCTTCGTTTGCGTTCGTTTATTATTTATTATTACTCTTATTATGGGGATAATAAAATGTAAAGTCAATAAAGAAAGCATAAAAGACATAATTTTCAAATGTTACTACACGAACTGTCACCCTTTGTTCAATCCATAGTTATAAATTCGTCATAAAAAATAAGTTCAAGATTGCTTTTTAAGGGTAAAATATATCGTAGAGACTTTTTTTGCCCATCCTTATATCTAAATTCAAAAGGAGGTTATATCCTTGCTAGATGGAGATACAGTTTTTAATAGTCGGTTATTAACCGAGCTTACCCTTTCTTTTCATATTATTTATGCAACCATCGGTGTGGGTGTCCCGCTTATGATCATGATTGCTCAATGGGTAGGAATCAAAAAAAATGATGAACATTATATTTTGCTAGCACGGCGATGGGCCCGCGGTTTTGTTATAACAGTTGCAGTAGGTGTTGTAACAGGAACTGCTATCGGTTTACAGCTTTCATTACTATGGCCAAAGTTTATGGAACTTGCAGGAAATGTAATCGCACTTCCTCTATTTATGGAAGTATTTGCTTTTTTCTTTGAAGCAATTTTCCTTGGAATCTATTTATATACATGGGATCGATTCGAAGATCAGCGTAAGCATTTGGCGCTATTAATTCCTGTAGCGATTGGTGCAGGATTGTCGGCTGTTTTTATTACAATGGTCAACTCATTTATGAATGCACCACAAGGCTTTGACCTTGTAAATGGTGAACTAATTAATGTAAATCCTTTCCTTGCGATGTTTACTCCTGCTATGCCGACAAAAGTATCACATGTTGTTGCAACAGCGTTTATGACTGCAGCATTTCTGCTTGCATCAATAGCAGCGTTTAAGCTAGTAAGGGGTTCGAATCATGCATACCATAAAAAAGCACTCTTTATGACGATGAAAATTGGTCTTATTTTTTCCATAGCAACGGCTTTAATCGGTGATTTTTCCGGTAAATATTTAGCTGAATACCAGCCGGAAAAACTCGCAGCTGCTGAATGGCACTTCGACACAAGCGAACAAGCGCCGCTACTCATGTACGGTATTTTAGATGGTGAAGAAGTTAAATATGCGCTTGAAATCCCATTTGCTCTTAGTATTCTGGCTCATGGTGATCCTTCAGCGGAGGTAATAGGTTTGGATCAATTTCCTGAGGATGAAACCCCTCCAATGGCTGTTCATTATTTATTTGATATCATGGTCACAATTGGCGTATGGATGATTTTGTTATCACTTGTTTATTGGGTTGGAACAAAACGCAAATGGGCATTTATAAATACAAAACCTTTCCTCTGGCTGCTTGCTTTAGGTGGACCTTTATCTATCATCGCAATCGAAGCCGGCTGGTGGATGGCTGAACTAGGACGACAGCCTTGGATACTAAGAGGTATTATGCGAACTTCTGAAGCGGCAACGTCTAGCAGCCATGTTGATACCATGCTGCTGCTTTTTGCAGGAATATATCTTATTTTAGGTATTGGAACTGTTGTTGTGCTCAGACGTATGTTTAAAAAGAATCCGGTAGAAAAAGAACTTATGGAAAAAGGTGGTGAAGAGACATGAGCTTAGAAATTCTGGGGATTATGGTACTCTGGACCTTTCTGTTCGGTTATGTCATCGTCGCATCTATTGATTTTGGTGCCGGATTTTTTAATGCCTACAGTGAATTAACAGGGAAGCAACATATTTTAACCAAAATAATTCAGCGATATTTATCACCTGTCTGGGAAGTTACTAACGTATTTCTCGTTTTCTTTTTCGTTGGGATTGTAGGCTTTTTCCCAAAAACCGCATTTTACTATGGAACTACATTACTTGTCCCAGTTAGTATTGCCATTCTACTTCTCGCTGTTAGGGGATCATACTATGCCTTTGAAACATATGGAACGAAGGGTCATAAAGGATACGCCCTCATGTATGGACTTACTGGGCTGGTCCTGCCTGCATCGCTTTCCATCGTTTTAACCATATCCGAAGGTGGGTTTGTTTCCATGACCGAAGGAAAACCTGTACTGGATTACTGGGCATTGTTCACTAGTCCGTTAACTTGGAGCATTGTTGTACTTAGTATTATTGCTGTACTATATATATCCTCCGTGTTTCTTACATGGTACGCAAGCAAAGCCAAAGATACAAAAGCCACCGATTTAATGCGAAAATATGCTCTAATATGGGCATTGCCTACCATCATTACGGCGTGCGGCATCATCTATGAACTAAGTTTTCATAACCAGGAACATTTTGATCGAATTATCGATTTATGGTGGATGTTCGGTTTATCATTTCTTTTATTTATTGGAACGGTTTGGCTCATTTGGAAACGAAAAAACTATGGTCTTGCCTTTGGTTTATTAGTTGGACAATTTGCTTTTGCTTTTTTCGGATATGGATTATCTCATTATCCTTATTTGTTATATCCGCATCTGACTATCTATGACAGTTTTACGAATGAAGCAATGGCTATCTCTCTCGTTGTTGCATTTGTTTTAGGGCTGGCACTCCTTCTTCCATCACTGTATCTGTTAATGCGACTGTTTTTATTTAATAAGGACTATGTGAAAGGTAGTCAAAAAAATAAAGCTTAAGAGGTGATTCATGTATGCAAGACTTTTTGATCTTTGTCGCACCGTTTATTGTATTATTTGGAGCCATAGCATTAGCATTTTGGGCAGCGTTAAAAGATGGTCCAATGTCGAAAAAAGATTGAATATCAAAAGGCGAGGGATGCAAATCCACTCGCCTTTGTTTTATTCTCATCATGATAAAAATACACTTTGTTCAACTTGTTTCATTCGATAGAAATAACCTTGTTTTTCCATTAATTCATCATATGTTCCTGCCTCAACTACTCTTCCTTTTTCCATGACAATAATTTGATCCATTTTCTCTATTCCTGTTAACCGGTGACTAACAAGAACTACTGTTGCATTTTTTGCCTGCTGAAATAAGTGACGATAGATATGATCCTCTGTCAGCGCATCTACTGAAGAAGTTGGCTCATCTAAAACCCATAGTGGTGCATTTTTTAACATTGCTCTTGCAATGGATAGACGCTGTTTTTCTCCACCAGAGAGATTTTCCCCTTGTTCCAGCACGTGGGTATCTAGAGAAAAGTGATCTAATTTTACCATCTTTAACACCAATTCCATTTCCTCATCACTTAAACCATCTTTAGCTAGCTGAAGATTTTCCCGGATTGTTCCATAGAAAAAATGATTTTTTTGCAAAACAACATTGGATTGCTTCCATATGCTTTCCTGTTCTATACGTTCAATCGGAATCGTGTTTATGTTAATTTCGCCTTGATCTATCGAAGCGACTTTTAATATAAGCTGCAACAGCGTAGATTTTCCGGAACCACTTGGGCCGACGATTGCTGTTTTTGAACCTGGAGGTAAGCACAAGGAAGTGTCTTGTATGGTCATACCCAATTCACCCGGAAATGAGAAAGATACATCACGCATTTCGACCGTAGGCGGCTGGTTCGAAAGATTTTCCATTCCCATTTGCATATCTTCTGTATCCTGCTTATCCACAACTGAAAATAAACGACTTGCTGCTTGCCGACTGTTTTCCAGGTGATTAGGGAAAGCAGCCATTGGTGTAGCGTTTTCGAAAACAGTCAGGGAAATCATTACAAGCATGGCTAGGAAGATCCCATCCAACTCTCCTTCAGTAACGATAAAAGCTCCAACACCTAAAACAAGCCAGGATATAAGTAAGGAGACGAGTAAATTAATGGATTGACTATATATTTGATGTGTACCCTCTTTCCGCTGTTCCTCAATATAAGCATCTGAAACTTTATTTAGATATTCTTCTTTTTCCTGTAGTTGTTGATAAATTTTTAAATCACGAAATCCATAAAGAAATTCAGTAACTTCTGTAGACAGTTTACCACGGTTCTCTCGAAGCCTTTTATCTAATTTCCGCTGTTTCAAAGCAAATAATGCAGGAATGATAAAGGTAGTTAATACAAGTCCTGTAAATAATATTAACGCAATATAAATGGAATAAAAAGATGTAAAAAGAATCGTACTTAAGAAAACCATTATTAATACAATAGGCGGATAAAAAACGCGTAAAAAGAAGTCTTGTAACGTTTCTACATCTCCTACAATTCTTGCCAGAAGATCACCGCTTCGATATTTTTGAAAAATACGAGGAGCTAGTGGTTCTAATTTATTATAAAAAGATACACGTAAATTACTTAGCATCGTAAAGGTGGCTCTATGTGAAAAATAACGTTCTCCATAACGGCTCAAAGCTCTCATAAAACCTAACAGTTTCACTGATGCTGTAAGCAAAATTAAAGCGTATAGAGGCGGGGCTAAAGCAGCTTTGGATATCAAGTAACCACTGGCCGCAAATAAACTAACAGCCGTCAGACCAGTTAAAAACCCGAAAAAGATGGAAAGAAATATGTCTTTTTTCTCTTTTATTGTTAATTTCACGACATATGCTAAATCTTTCATTCTTAACCTCCTCCCTGCTGTATGGTGATCATTTTTTTGTATGAAGCTGAGGACGCCATCAACTCATCATGCGTTCCCTCTGCATGTAGATATCCATCATCAAGGAAATAAATTTTATCAGCAGCTGTGATAGTATGAAGACGATGCGCTACCGTAATAACGGTAGCTACTTTCGATAATTCCTTTAATGAAGACTGCAAAATGTGCTCTGTATGCAAATCAAGTCCAGTGGTTGGTTCATCGAAAAGAATAACAGTAGGTTTTTTCAAAAATGCTCTTGCAATAGCAAGCCGTTGTTTTTCCCCACCAGAGAGCCCGCGCCCTCCTTCGCCAATCAATGTATCATACCCACTCTCAAGAGAGTCAATGAAAGCATCAATTCCAGCTTTTTGTGCTGCTTTCATTATTTCTGTTCTGGATACATCCATATTCGCACCAATAGCAATATTTTCTGCAACTGTTCCGGAAAATAAATACGGATCTTGTGAAATATAGCTTAATTGATCAAACCAATCTTTTTCTTTTATTTTAGAACGTTGACGATCATTGATATAGATATCACCCTCCGAAAACGGAATAAGACCTGCGATGATATGAAGCAGTGTTGTTTTTCCGGCCCCACTCTTTCCAACAATTGCAATTTGTTCGTAAGGTTTAATTTGCATATGAATATTTTTTAATTGGAATCCATCTTCCCCGTAGGAAAAACTGACATCACGCACATCGATAAGAGGGGGAGTTTCTATCGATAAACTGTATCCTCCCCATAAAACATGCTCACTTTCTATTTTAAGTTCATCTTGTATTTTTTGAGCAGCCCCCATGCTCCCCCTTCCCGTATGAAAAGCACTACCTAAATCTTTCAGAGAAATATAAAATTCTGGTACTAAAACTAAAATAAAAAAGGCGGTAAAAAAAGGAATGTTTTCAAAAACGATGAGCCTTAAAGACAACTCAAGTGCAATTAATCCAATGCTAAGCATTGATATTAGCTCGAGCATTAAAGTAGATACGAAAGCTATTTTCAATACTTCCATTGTTGCATCTCGAAAATCAAGACTGCTTTTTTGGATAATCTCTTTTTGTAAATTGGCCCGTCCAAAAAGCTTCAGCGTTGTCAGTCCTTGTAACGTATCAAGAAAGCGTCCGGAAAAAGCAGCCATTTTATCAAGCTGTTTTTCTGATTTTTGCTTCGTTTTCCCGCCAATTATAATCATAAATATAGGAATGAATGGTGCTGTAACAATGATTATAAGACCTGAATAAATATGTTGAGTGAAAACAGTAACAAGAATTACTAGAGGTACAACAGATGCCTGTATTAACTGTGGAATATAACTGCTAAAATAGCTATCAATCTCATCAACAGCATCCAAAATCACACTAACTTTCTTTCCTGATTGCCCTTTTAATGAAGCTTGAACTGGATTAGCGGTATATTTATTTAATAAAGACTTCCTAAGATCTCTTTTTACTTTAGAAGCCATTTTAACTCCTATTTGCCCACTCAAATAATTAAAAACGGATCTGGCAATAAGAACAACCAATAAACCAATCATGGCAGGAACAATTTCATGAAAAGATTGTTTTTGCAAAAAAATGTGATCTACGATTGTAACCAAAAAGTAAGCTTGACCTATTATTGCCAACCCTGATAAAAAAGCAAAAATACAAAGACATATTATTCGTGACTTTTGTTTTATTGCCATGTCCTTTAGTTGAACCATTGTTGAATGCCTCCTAAAAAAGCTACTTTATTTAGTGAGCCTTTCAACTTCAATATACACTATGGCCGGAAATATAGTAAATAATTATGTCCCTTGTTAACATAACTGTCATTTTTAACGATAAACTAATATTTTCAAATCTCACGTCATCCTATATAATAGATACTTAGATTGACAAACGGGAGATGTATGTAAATGGTTGATAAAATAGGAAAAAACAAAGATAATCATGGACGTTTACTAGTAAAATGTCCGGACAGACCAGGGATTGTTGCGGCACTTTCCAATTTTTTATTTGAGCATCATTCAAATATTATTGAATCAAGTCAATATTCAAGTAATCCGGAAAACGGTACATTTTTTATTCGGATTGAATTTCATACCGAAAATTTACAAGAAAATCGCTTAAAAATGGAAGAAGACTTCAAGGAGTTGGCTACTCGTTTTTCAATGAATTATCGCTTTACATACGATAACGATCGAAAACGAACGGCTATTTTTGTTTCCAAAGAACCACATTGTTTAATGGAGCTTTTGTGGGAATGGCAGAATGGAGATTTAGATACAGATATCGTCGTCGTTATAAGTAATCATGAAAATGCGCGTGGCATGGTGGAATCATTTGGAATACCATTTCACTATATTCCGGCAAACAAAGAAATTCGAAAGCAAGTGGAGACAGAGCAAATTCGCTTAATGAAGGAATATCATGTTGATTTGCTCGTACTTGCACGTTATATGCAAATATTAACTCCTGAATTTGTTCGTCATTTTCCAAATCAAATTATTAATATTCACCATTCTTTCCTGCCAGCATTTATCGGGGCACACCCTTACGAACGCGCCTATGACCGAGGCGTCAAACTAATAGGAGCTACTTCCCACTATGTAACGAATGATCTAGATGAAGGTCCCATTATTGAACAGGACATCGAAAGAGTAGATCACCGGGATCATGTTCATGATTTAAAGAAAATTGGCAGAAAAGTAGAGAGACGTGTTCTAACTAAAGCGGTTAGGTGGCATCTAGAAGATCGCATTATTGTAGAAGAAAATAAAACAATCGTTTTTCATTAAAGAAAAGAACAGAGATCATACCAAATGATGTCTGTTCTTTTCTAATTTGTTATTTATTGTCTTGAAGTCAAGATGTACTTTGCAAAGAAAGCATCTAAAATATAGATGCTTTCTTTGCTTTTCTATTATTCATTTTTAAAATTAATCAATAACAGTTACTTTTACAGTTTTTACGCCCCATCCTTGTGCCGCTTCTTTAGATGGCACATGGACATCAATTTTATTACCGTTAATCGCACCACCGGTATCTGCTGCTGTTGCAGTACCATATCCTTCAACATGGACTTTAGATCCTAATGGAATAACATTTGGATCTACCGCAATCACTTTCGCATTCGGGTTTGCATTCAAATCTACCCCAGTTGCAGTATGACCAGAGCAGCCATTACATTTAGCTGTATATGCGGTAGCTGTAACATTGAATGTTTTACCATCTGTATTTTGTTCAGCATCATTTACTTGTTTCACTGTTTTTGTTGCTGCTTCTTTTTCCTTTTTCTCTTCAGCTGCTTTTTGTGCTGCTTCAGCTTCTTCTGCTGCTTGCTCCTCAGCTGCTTTTTGCGCTGCTGCAGCTTCTTCTGCTGCTTGCTCCTCAGCTGCTTTTTGCGCTGCTGCAGCTTCTTCTGCTGCTTGCTCCTCAGCTGCCTTTTGCGCTGCTTCAGCTTCTTCTGCTGCTTGCTCCTCAGCTGCTTTTTGTGCTGCTTCAGCTTCCTCTGCTGCTTGCTCCTCAGCTGCTTTTTGTGCTGCTTCAGCTTCCTCTGCTGCTTGCTCCTCAGCTGCTTTTTGTGCTGCTTCAGCTTCTTCCACAGAAGTATCTTCATATGTAGTTGAAGCAGGTTCTTCTTTTACAACATTTGATTCAGTAGTTGATCCGTTTATAACTAAATTGTCTCCTTCGACAATGAAATCTGATTCTAAATTATTCCAACTTCTTAAATCATCTACTGTAACATCCAATTTTGCAGCAATTTTAGATAAAGTATCTCCTTTTTCTACTATGTATTCTTCAGAAATGACTAGCTTCTGATTTGGGTGAATGATCGTATTCTTCAAATCATTCATTTCCATTAATTTTTCTACTGATATATTATTAGTTTTTGAAATGTCCCACAAAGTTTCTCCTTTATCAATTTGGACCTCTGCTGCTGATACACTCGATACAGTTACCCCAGCTAATAATATTCCTGTAGCGATAGTAGCCGCAATTTTCTTCACTACTAAAAACCCCCTTAGTTTTTCTAAGCTGTGTACATCTTAACATAGTATATTCATTTTTGGATTACAATAATTTTACAAGTCTATTACATTACAGGAACATTTTAACAAAAAAATATAAAAAGCTAGCTCTAGTTAATAAGATAGAGCTAGCTTAAAAGAATCATTTATTTCACAATCAGAACTCGACATTTGGCATTCTGTACAATATGATTACTTACACTGCCAAGTAAAATACTTTTAATATTACCGAGACCACGACTGCCTGCAATAATTAAATCAATACCCTTGTTATCAGCATATTCACAAATTATTTTACCGGGGTTATCTCCTATATCAGCGAACCTGACTTCCGTTACAACTGGTATAGATGCTTCCATAAATTCTTGCTTTATCTTTTCCATTTGTGGAAGCATTTTCTCCGATACCTCTTTCGTAATGTTACGTGAAATAGCGGCATTGGTAGTTGGTCCTGTTGATTCAATAACTGTAAAAATATGAACTTCTGTTTCAGGAAAGAGCGAAGCTTGTTTTTTTGCTTCCTGTATTGCCTCGTTGCTTAATATTGAACCATCATAGGCTGCAAGTACTTTTTTAGTCATCGATGGACCTCCCTGTATACGTTTAAAATACATGATGTTGTTCCTAATTCTATTTTATCATAAATAGTAGATTATTCTATAAAACTGATTATTATCCCCCTATTATTTAAACGTTACTTTTCCATTTGATAGTGATGCAATATTCGCTAATGATTCTACCCGAATCCCTCGTTCACGAAGAAGATTTCCACCATTTTGAAAACCTTTTTCGATAACGATGCCAAACCCTGCCAGAGATGCACCTGCTTGTTCAACAATATCCAAAAGGCCCAGAGCAGCCTGTCCATTTGCTAAGAAGTCATCAATAATTAGGACTGTATCATTACTTGATATATAATCTTTAGAGACCGAGATTTCATTGGTCTCTTTTTTTGTAAAGGAATAAATATTAGCTGAATAAAGGTCGTCAACTAAGGTAAGGGATTTCCGTTTTCTCGCAAAGATTACTGGAACCCTTAGCTTTAAACCTGCCATTGTAGAGGGGGCAATCCCGGAAGACTCTAGGGTTAAAATCTTTGTTATACCTTCACTTGAAAATAAATTTGTAAACGTTTCGCCAATATTCAGCATTAGTTGGGGATCGACTTGATGATTTAAAAAAGAATCAACTTTTAATACAGTATCTGATAAAACTTTTCCTTCATTTAAAATTTTTTGTTTTAATAATTTCATCTACAACTATCTCCTTTTACTTAGCAGAAAGTAATTTTAACAACTCACTAGTATTGAAAACCCCGTTAGATGTACAATCTAACTGCAGTACCTCCATTAAAAATATTGCATAATAGCTTAATATTTTTATAAAACCGATTCATTTAGTAATTAAATGTAGCATAATTCGAATAATATAATTATAAACTAACAACTGATGAGAAGCTACTCAAGCAAATGATTTGTTTGATTTGTAAGCATTAAGAAAATGGCACTATTTATTATTAGTGCCATTTCCATTTTCATTTCAAAACCTTGTTGTAAAATAAGATGCTTTATTTATTTTTATAATATAATCAAGCTGATCCATATCCATAGCTTCTAATGCTTGTTCTCATATTCCTTCAAGTGGGAATTTCATACTTTTTATATGGGTATTTAGAATGTTTTGAAATCATTCAAATATAGGCTTTTCTGCTCTCATATTGTTGGAAACTATATACTCCCATCGTACGTTTAATTTAAAATAATCACAATTGTACATAAATCATTAAAACGAGACTAAAACATGGTTCTCATGGCCTATTGACGCATTTTTAGACCATTGCTAGTATTACTTTATAAAAAGGCGGTTGAATTTTCCTTGGGAAATTATGATTGTAAAGCAAACGGGAAGAAAACGTTAATGAAGATGGCTTTGTAATTCTCCCTATAGAAAACGATAATAATAGTACCGATACTAAAGTTGAATCAGATGAAACTAAATCTGAAAAAGGGCAGAAACATCCAGGTACAGCTACAAATATGTGGACATATGGTTTTGCAGGAGCAGATTAATCCTAATTGGTGCTGCAGCCAAATTAATTGCTCGTTTTAAAGGTACAGTATAATATGTTGTTAAGTCCTTTCTATATTGGAAATAACATTTATCGGGAGGTGAATGGGTTGAAATACATAAGCTATCTTCTTATCATTGTCGGTGTTATATTTTTGTCCGTTTTTGGCTACCAATATTATCAGAACGAACAAAATACAAAAAATTCATTAGCTGAAGCTCAGAATCGGATTGCACAAGGGCAGGAAAATAATGAAAAAGATAAAGGAGCTTCCTCTGATACTTCTGACAATAACAACAACAATTCGGAAAGTCTACAAGTGGATGATGGTGAAGCTTTTGCAACATTAGACATTCCAAAATTGGGTAAAACATTGCCAATTGTTGAAGGAACTGATCCAGACTCCCTTGATAAGGGAATCGGACATTTATCCAATTCCGTACTTCCTGGTGAAAATGAACAAATTGTATTATCCGGTCATCGTGATACAGTATTTCGAAACTTTGATCAAATCGAAGTCGGAGACCAATTTACTGTAAATATGCCCGGGGGCAGTCATACTTATGAAATTAGAGAGACGGAAATTGTACCCGAAGATGATACTAGTGTAATCAGAGAAATGGGTGAAGAAGCTCTGGTTGTTACAACCTGCTATCCATTCTCGTATGTAGGAAGCGCTCCTGACCGTTTTGTTACATACGCCTATCCAGTCGATTAATTATTATATAGTTTCAATATAAGGAGACTAACTATATAAAGTCAATAGTGCTAGCGGCAAAATTTAATACTATTTTTATTGGGAATTTGGACATGGCAAATAAGCTTGATGGTTAATGATTTTAAAATTAATCATCAAGCTGTGTATTTTTGTTAAACTTTAGTATTTTATAACGGTCAAAATATTACGTATAAACAACTTCTTTATATAATTCGCCTGTCCGCATGAAATGGAATATGACTCTAATTAATTTCTTCGCTACATGGCTGAACACCACATTATAATGTTTGCCTTCTAAGAGCTTCTTTTCATAATATGCCTTGAACGTCGGTGAATATATAGAAATCAATCTCGAGGCATGATACATCGCCCATCGGAGGTGTGGTGATCCACGTTTCACCATTTTTCCAGTTCCTTGATATTGGCCGGATTGATAAATGGATGGTTCCATTCCAGCAAAAGCTAATAGCTGACCTAGGTTATTAAAGTTGTGGATGTCACCTATTTCTGCTATGATTTTACTTCCAAGTCGATAGGACATTCCGGGTATAGTTACGATTGGTGAATCGAGTTTATCCATCATTTCCTTCAGCTAGTAATTCTGTAACAGTATTTTTACTAATGCCAGGAATAGAAATAAGGTATTCATAATCTGTTAACCTTTTTTATTACAAGTACCTGAACACTAATCCGACAGGAATGCTCCTGCGGGAACAGCACGAGTCTGAAGACCCCGTAGGAAGTAGTTTTCTTCCGAGGAGGCTGGCGGAAAGCAGCCTCCTGCAGTGCAAGTAGTCAACGGGATTACTAAATAAGTATAAATCGCACAGAAAAGTAAAATAAAGAAGTTCGGGAATTCCATCTAGAGATGGGACTCCCGAACTTCTTTTACATTTACTGGGGTTTTGTCCCAGCTCTTTCGTTTTCTTTATGGACTATTTACATCGAAGGACATCATTTCATCATTATTTTATCAATTTACTAATTTCTTTGAATTTTTCACATTCTGCAGTTTCCATTAATTCAAATAAGATCATCTCAACACTTGTACTTAAGACACCAACCTCTTTCATTTTTTCAAGACCTATTTCCTTGTTCGCTAATGTTCTAGAGGATACTGCGTCTGCAACTACCTGTACATCATATCCTAATTCTTTTAATTCTGCTGACGTTTGATAAACACAAACATGAGCTTCTATTCCTGCAACAACTGCCTGTTTTTTGCCTGAAGCCTTAAGTGCTGTCATAAATTCTTTATTTTTACAAGCACTAAATGTCATTTTTGAGATAGGTTCTAATCCATCTAGATGGTTAGCTACTTCTTTTGTCGTTGGCCCTAAGCCTCTAGGATATTGTTCCAGCCAAAGAATTGGTATATCTAGGGCACGCAATCCATCAATTAAAGTAATAATATTTTCTAATAGTTCTTCACTTTCATGTATGATTTTTGCTAATTTCCCCTGTACATCGACCAACACAAATACCGTTTCATCCTTATTGATCATCCGCCATCCCCTCCTCTTTATTTTTATTATTATTAATTTTTAGATTATACTTAAAATAACACGATATCTTAGAAGGGGCAACTTCATTGTGAAAGCAGTTCATAAAGCAAAAGAAGGAGTTTCTTATGATGAACTCCCTCCTTAACATGGATTGTAGCAGTATATCTGCAGTTTATTTTTTATCACTTACTTTGTAATTATCTTTCTTTCTTCTTATCTTCATGATTATTTTCCGAATGATAGGATAAATAATTGGACCATATTTTATAAGTCTGCGAATTAATCGTCTCATTTTTGTCTCCTTTTATTTTGTTCACTTATTTTTATCGTTCCATTAAGTAGAGAAGTTTAAACAGAAAAAACATTGTTGATATCAATCATCTTTATTTTAATCGAAGGGATCTTAAAACGAAGAAAATCAATGTACCAAAAATGATTATAAGGAATATCGGTAAAAAACAAATTCCTAATGATTCTGCTTGACCTTTTGCTACTTGAATGTCCTTCCAATTTATATAGGAAAAGATCAGCAGTATTTCATTTTTTAGAAAGTTTAACATCAGTCGGGAATTTTTATATTGCTGTTCTGCATTATCTTCCGTTAAATTACTGTAGTTATGAATATGAGGGAATTTTTCAAGGATACTCAACCCTACCCATAACACCAACCCGACAAATGGAACAATCCATAATTCTCCTTTTCTCCCCCAACGATCAACTTCCCCAATAGCATTATAATGCCCTGGAACTTCATTTGGCATCGATGACCATTCAAATAAAATGTAAAGGATACTTCCTAAAAAAATGACAAAGGCAATTATATTTAATATTTTCTCAATAGGTGTTTGTTTAATTTTTAAAACTGGGCGATTTTTCACTGACTTCCCCTTTCCTTTAAGAAGAAATTATATGATTCGGCCACTTGATGCTTACTTTTAAACATCTTTCCATCGAAAAGATAATAAATATAATGATGGGAGGGATTTTTTATGAATAAATACAAAATAATAACATGGATAGCCATATTAGGCGGTATTTTTATTTTAGCCGGTGTAATGTTTAAATGTATAATTTCTTAAAGGTCATAAAATCTTTTCGTATTATTATACAACCTGCCATATACTCCAGAAATCTCCATCTGCTTAATCGCTGCGATTTTTCGAATTGATTCGTGAAGCATTTTAGGATGGGTCATTGTATTCGTGAATGGTCCTTTAAATGGCCAGGGCCCATCTGTCTCTACCATCATTTGCGATAACGGATAAGTTTTAACCAAATATTGAATTTCTTCCTCATACAGGACGTCTGGCGTTATTGAAATATAATACCCGTTTTTTGCCATATGTTGAATTGTTTTTTGATCACCTTTAAACCAGTGAAAATGTGCCTTATGATAAGAATACTTTTCAAGCAGCTCACAAACGATTGGAGCGTCTTCATACACTGCATGTAAAACAATTGGTTTATTTAGCTGAGCTGCTTGTTCAATAAATAGATCTAAAATTTCAATATAAGCTTCAAGTGAAAACGCATGGTTCTTTTTCCTCAGATAATAGGGTAAACCAACTTCCCCAACTGCTATCATTTTGCTTTGATTCTTTTCAATAAATTGTTGCAGTTCAGCAATCTCACTGTCAGCAGGCAATGTTTGTTCCGGATGGAAACCAAATGCGGGTTTAATACTTGTATTCCTCTTAGCCAATGCCAAATTAATTTCTGCAGAGGCCAAGTGCTGCGAAACCGCAATAAGTGCTTCTATTTGATGCTTTTCTAGATCTTGTAAAATATTTTCCTGATCTTTTTCAGGATAAACATCAAGATGGATATGTGAATCAATAATGGTATGGTGCATATGAACACCCCTTCAGTTTTCTCATTCTTCAGGATTTGCTCTCTTTTCTACTATTACTAATAGTAATGTTGCTATTGGACCTAGGAATAGTGACAGCAAAAACCAATTTAAGCCACTCCTATTTTTCCCTTGAGCCAGACCTGCATTAATTAAAGCCAATGTCCCCCATCCAACAACATATTCTTCATTCATCAGACTTGCCCCTCTCTCTTTGATTTCTAACAAAAAAGTTTTTTAAAAAATAAACAGTGCAGCAAAACTCCAATATAAATATTTAAGTTATGGATATGGAACTTTTTATGGACAACTTTAAATCAATCAATTTTCCATTCATCATTCCTTTCCTCACTAATACAAACGCTTACTAGGTGTCCTCCGGCCCGAAATTGCTTTCGTTCCATTTACAAAATCAATTTCTATTCCTCTATCCATTCTTCTTGCACTTACC
Source organism: Virgibacillus alimentarius (assembly GCF_017874635.1). Taxonomy (NCBI): domain Bacteria; kingdom Bacillati; phylum Bacillota; class Bacilli; order Caryophanales; family Bacillaceae; genus Virgibacillus; species Virgibacillus alimentarius. The sequence goes on along the minus strand of NZ_JAGIKX010000016.1, from coordinate 37,722 downwards.
ATAGTAAAAATTATTGCGACTCCAGAAGATATGATGAGCATAACGATAATGCAAAGTATTCCTACTATAAAAGGACTGCTTGCTTTCCACGCTAATAATGTTGCAACAATGCCGATAATTGCTCCGAAAAATCCCGAAATATCATGGCTTACTTCTGCTGCAATAGACGCCGTTTCTGCTGGAATTATTAAGATCACGTATGGAATCAACGCAAAAAATATATAGACATAAGATAACACCATTAAAATAATAGATGTACCAAATTTCAACCGTGCTTGCGGGTTTTCCGGGTTATACTTTGCTCCCGTTGTCCCAAGCCACAATCCTATTGAACTAATACCTATTGAGATAACTGCTTTTATTACAATACCTGTAATAAACTGAAAAAACGTCCAGCCTAAGATAACCCCGACAATTATTTCAAAAAAAGTCAGCAATACAAAGGGCGTAAGCCAGCTAATCCATAATTTTCCAATTGCAATGTATTTTCCCGGCAACGGCAATACACGAAGTATCCAGGCAGAAGACCCTTCACGACCAATGGAGGAAGCTGCGAGTGTTCCGTTTAAAATGGCATGTAAAAATAATATTGCGCCTTGGGCAATTGGCCATGATACCTCATTGAAAACTCGTATATCATTAAGTTTAGCGTCGCCGTTTAAAAAACCAATTAACGGAAATATCATAAAGAAAAGCATTGGCATAAAAGCAAGCCATTCACGCATATCCCGTTTAATTGCATACCATTCTTTTATTCCAACGGCAATTACCGGATGAGAGAGGGGATGTGACGTCTGTCGTTTTTTTATTTTTTTCTTTTGGCTACTTCCTTCATTTAATCGAATCCAGCCAGTACGGAATCCCTTTTCAACCAAAGATGTAGATAAAACCATACAAATTACAGTTAATAGCAGCAGCATTAAAGTTGGCAGAAGTAAGTGAATTGATCCATGGGAAGCATGAATTATTGCCTCACTGCCCCAATTAACAGGAAACCAGTCCGGAAATAATGGCAGTCCAGATAAAAGAAGTTCATTCATTGATTGGTTATTCATCCAATTTGGAAGCATAAGCAATAAATAAACAAATAAACCAGATAAAACACTCATCATTGTCATAAACTCATTTGCTTTACTCGCTGGTATGATTTGAATCAGAATGAGATTAAATAAATAAGCAAGCGACAATCCGATAATCGTAAATGCAAGCAACACAATAAAGGCGACTGGGTAATACAGAAAATGAGCTTCAACGACAATACCGTACATTATTAAAGGGATAAGACAAAACACAAAAGTGAAGAATGGGATACCAATGAAACTTTGAAAATACTTCATCCAAAAAATATACTGCGTTGGGATCGGTAAAGTAAATAACAAGTTTAAATCAGTTGCAGAATACAAATGTTTAAACACTTGAGGTAAACCTAATAACAGTATAAATCCAATAATCATTAAAAAACCATATGATAAAATGCCGGATAAAACTGGTTGTGTAATCGCATCACTAATTTCCCATATACCTCTGCAAATTAAAAATAGAAAGAACGCAACAAATCCAAAGGCTATTACATAACTTATATAATTTTTCAAACTCTGCGTCTGTAATGTATTTGTTATAATTTTCCATTGGTTTTTCAAAAGAGGTTTCATCATTATTTATCACCTTGATCTGTTTTGGAAATTTCACTAATCAAGGCTTGCTGATCCTCGCCTCCGGTCAGTTCAAGAAAAATATCTTCCAAACTCCTATTTGTGCTGCCCTTATGTTCCCTTAACTCACCCATAGTACCTAATGCGATAATTCTTCCTTCTAATATAATCCCTATACGGTCACACATTTGTTCGGCAATTTCCAGTATATGTGTCGAAACAAACGCTGTCATACCATGATCACACAATTCCCTTAATAATTTTTTTAAACTGCGGGCACTATTTGGATCTAATCCTACAGTTGGTTCATCTAAAAATAACACATCTGGTTCATGAATAAGTGCACCGCAAATCGCAATTTTTTGTTTCATCCCATGAGAATAGCTTTCTATTAATTCATCTACTCTATTTGTCAAACTGAATATATGTAATAACTCTTCCGCTTTAACTTGAAATTTCTTATTAGGAATACGAAACACAGACGCGATAAACTGCAGATACTCCCATCCAGTTAATTTCGGATACAAATTCGGCTGATCCGGTACATAGGCAATCCGCTTTTTAGCTTCAAGAGGATCTTGCCATATATTGATACCAGCAACTTTCACCGTCCCCTTCGTTGGCTCAAGCAAACCGGTCATCATTTTAATCGTGCTCGTTTTCCCTGCACCATTGGGTCCTAAAAATCCAAATAATTCTCCCCGCGGTACTTCCAGCTGCAAATTTTTAACTGCTTCGTATTTTCCGTAAACCTTTGATAAATCAGTTAGTTTAATAGATGTTGTGTTCATGGTTTTCCCCCTAGGCAAATTCACTTTATACTTCATTGTAATGGTTTAAAGAGGAAAGGGTCAAAACATGATTAAACAAATGAATCATTTAGCAATGATTACGCAATACTTATTCAGCGCCAACCGCATTACAACTCAGTTAAATAAAAAAGATGTCCAGGAAAATCGGACACCTAAAACCTGTATCACATATTAAGTTTTAGTTTTTGCCATTTTAAGACTTGGTCGGTCAATCTTAAAAAGGGATATATCATGATCTGTTTCCCCTGATATAGCCAATTGTGACAAAATTTCACCTACAACACTTGCAAATTTATATCCATGACCAGCAAATCCAGCTGCGATGGAAATATGTGGGTATTCTGGGTGTTTATCAATAATAAAATGACCATCCGGGGTTCTAGTATACATGCAAATCACCCCTTTTTTCAGGGCTCCTGAAGCTTTTGGCATGAATTCGTCCAAGAATTCTCGCAGATGACCTTCATCGTTTGCATCAGAACCAAATTCCCGATTCATTGTATCTGGATCAACTGCATCTACATACTCATGTCTGCCTATTTTTAGTCCACATCCATTAAAAGTTGGAAAACCATAATAAATTGCTCGCTTATCCCTTCTTGGAACCTCCACCATAAATGTAGGAAATACATTCACATTAAACAATTTTTCATCGGCCTCAAACCAGGCAACTGGTTGACGAGAAGGAATAAGTGCAAGATCAAGATTGAGTTTGGCTGCTATTTTCTTGTTCCAAGCACCACCGCTGATAATTAATTTATCGCCAATAAAAGTTTCCTTTTTCGTAATTACCTTAACAGAACCCTCATAAGCTTCAATGTTTTCAACCGGGTTATTTACAGATAAATCAGCCCCATGGTATTCAGCAAGCTCCCTGTATGCTTTAATATTATTTTCACTAAACAAAAATCCCGAATGAGGCTCAAAAAAGGCACTATAATCATCCGGTACATTCAAACCTGGAAATCGTTCTTTCATTTCCGCACCTGTAAGATAATCCACCTCTAAATGATGTTCTTTTCCGCTAGCTATTGCCTCATCAATGAATGGAGCATCACCTTTAGGGCCAAATCCCATCGCTCCTGATTGTGTAAACATTTTTAGATGACTTTTCTTCTCAAGTTCATTCCATAATTCCTGAGCTCTAAGTGCAAGCGGAACATATTCTCTTCCTTCCCCATAAGCATGCCGAATAATACGTGTTTCACCGAAATGACTTCCCTGATCATGTGGTGGGTCAAAAGCATCTATTAATAGCGTCCTAACTCCTTGACGTGCCAAATAATACCCAGCAGCCATCCCCATAGAACCCGCCCCTACTACAATTACATCATAATGCTTCGTCATTTATGTTCCTCCTTTTAGATGAATTTCCTATAAAACAGTTTTTTTATAATTCTGATTTTATTTATGTTAATTATACAATGCATACTACTTCGCGTATAATGATAGTTAATGATGGTTGGTATCTTACATACTGATAGCTTATCTTCTAACTAAGTTGAATTCTTTGTCGTATTCGCTTTATTTCTCCTATGTTTATCAATCCCTTATATCCAAATATTGCCCGTTATCAAAAAATATATTTGAATCAATTATACGATGTGCGATTAAATATTACTAATATAGATTAGATTACTCGATGATATATATAGTATTAGAATTTTAAATTTTAATACTTTATATATATCAAAATCGAAAGCGATTCTCATACAAACCTTTTAAAGCCGTGACTGTTTTCCCGCTTTTCTTACTTGTTAATATTTTCAATTTATTATAATATAGTGCATAGATGTACCTATTATTTATAAAGATGACAAGAAAAGATAGCTATCGGTATTTAAGAAATTAAAATTGGAGGTGGTGGTTTCAATTGGAAATAAAAGATTTGCTGATCTTTCAAAGCGTTGCTAAAAATGGAAGTATCAGTAAAGCTGCAGATGAACTAAGCTACGTTCAATCACATGTAACTGCCAGAATAAAATCTTTAGAAACAAAATTAAACACACAATTATTTCACAGGCACAGTCGAGGAACAACGCTAAATTCAGAAGGAAAGATGCTTTTAAACTACTCTGAAAAGATCATTCACATGGTAAACGAAATGGAAAAAGCAATTAAAGATCCCGATATCCCCTCAGGAATACTGGAAATTGGTACAGTAGAAACCGTTATTAAATTACCAATTATCTTATCCAACTACCACAGAAACTACCCCAATGTTGATTTATCGCTTATCACTGGCGTGACTAAAGAACTTATCGATCAACTCCTCAAACGGAAATTGGACGGTGCTTTTGTCACTGGGTTCGAATCTCACCCTAATATTGATAAGGTGGACGTCTTCCAGGAAAATTTAGTCCTAATATCCAGCAATGAAAAAACCTCATTTGATGACCTAAAACAGAAACCTCTTCTTGTTTTTAATTTAGGCTGTAATTATCGTGCCCGGTTGGAAGACTGGCTTAAACATGAAGGAGTCATTAATACAAAAGTATTGGAATTCGGTACGTTAGAAACCATTCTGGGAAGTGTCATCTCAGGCCTTGGAATCAGCCTTGTACCCCAGTCTACCGTTCGACAATTAGAATTGGATGGTATTATTCAATGCCATGAAATTCCTGATAAATATAGTCGAATATCCACTTCTTTTATACGGCGTTCTGATGCATATATGACAAACACCATGAATAAGTTTATCGAGACAATCAATAAATTTACAGATGTTGTTTATCCTCCCTTAGTTAAACCAATTTACAGAGCTTACCACGAGCAATGAATAAAATTAATCAATAAAAAATTATGCTATCTGTTCAAGTGATAGCAACTATCAATATTAGCTATTTTACCTGATAACTAAAGCAGCTTATGATAGGGGTAAGTAAATAGCACATCCTAGAATACTTAATCAAATGGAAAAAGGGGGAAATAAATAAATCTGTAAAATGATTGTATTTACTACAAGTTAAAAATGATAGGAGGCAGTTGAATGGCAACTAATAAAGGTGTCGTATACACAAAACCTGGAGAAGTCGAGGTTCGTGAAATTGGCTTTCCCGATCTTGTATTAAAAGATGGTCCTGGAGTTAACCCATTAAACGTTGGAAGAAAATGTGAGCACGGGGTAATCTTGAAGGTTATTGTTACAAACATATGTGGAAGTGACCAGCATATGGTTCGAGGCAGAACAACCGCCCCTTCAGGACTTGTTCTTGGACATGAAATCACTGGTGAAGTGATTGAGGTTGGACGGGATGTCGAATTCATAAAAAAAGGAGATCTTGTATCTGTTCCATTTAATATTGCATGTGGAAGGTGCAGAAATTGTAAGCAGCAAGATACACATATTTGTGAGAATGTTAATCCAGATAGACCTGGATCTGCTTATGGCTACGTAGATATGGGCGGATGGGTCGGTGGCCAATCCGAATATGTGATGGTTCCATACGCAGATTTTCAACTTTTAAAGTTCCCGGATAAAGATCAGGCGATGGAGAAAATACTTGATTTAACAATGTTGTCTGATATTTTCCCTACTGGTTATCATGGTGCTGTTAGTGCAGGTGTAAAACCAGGTTCAACGGTATATGTAGCAGGTGCTGGACCTGTTGGATTAGCTGCTGCTCATGCTGCACAAATCTTGGGTGCCTCCGTAGTTATTGTTGGAGATTTGATTGAAGAAAGACTAGCTCAGGCAAGAAGCTTTGGATGTGAAACGGTAAATTTAAGACAACATGATAAACTGGAAGAACAAATCGAACAAATCCTCGGAATTCCTGAAGTGGATTGTGCTATCGATGCTGTTGGCTTTGAAGCAAGCGAACACGGAGAAGGAGCAGGAGAAGCTCCGGCCACCGTTCTAAATTCTATCATGGGAGCTACTCGAGCTGGCGGACGTTTAGGTATTCCAGGTCTGTACGTAACGGGGGATCCTGGTGCTGAGGATGCAGAGGCCAAAGAAGGAACGTTAAAAATACGCTTCGGATTAGGTTTTGCAAAAGCACACACGTTTGTGACTGGTCAAACGCCTGTAATGAAGTATCATAGAGATTTAATGCAAGCTATTTTAAGCGGAAAAGCTCAAATTGCTAAAGCTGTTAATGCAACAGTTATTTCGCTAGATGATGCACCTGCCGGGTATAAGGAATTTGATGGCGGTGTTGCAAAAAAATTCGTCATTGACCCGCACGGAATGTTAAAGTAGTAAATTTTTATAATGAATTTACCAAATATTTAAAATTAGGAGGTAATTTTTATGAGTAAAATGAATTTAGCGACAGCCAAACAATTAATTGAAGGTGCTGAAAAAGAAGCTGAAAAAATTGGAGTTTCCATGGTTATTTCTATTATGGATGAAGGCGGAAATTTAATTGCAACCCATCGTATGGACGATGCTTGGCTTGCGAGCATTGATATTGCCCAAAATAAAGCTTGGACTTCTGTTGCACTAAAAATGCCTACGAGCAATTTAGAAGCAGCTACTGTTCCAAATGCTGAACTATACGGCCTTAACACAACAAATAATGGACGCATTGTAGTTTTTGGCGGCGGAATTCCACTTATTAAAGATAACAAAGTGGTAGGAGCGATCGGTGTGAGTGGAAGTTCTGTTGACCATGATGTTCAGGTTGCAGAGGCTGGAGCTAAGGTTTTCAATGGTTTAGGTGTAGGTACTCGTTAAAAAATAGGGAAGGCTTTGCCATCAAGCAAAGCCTTCCCTATTTGATTATAATTTCTCTTCAAACGCTCCTTCAGAAATAAACATTTCTATTTCGTTTCTGTTTGAAGGTTGTTCTCTGTCCTGGAATTTCTCCGGCAATGTTTGTTTGTCACCTCGATAACCAACCGCTATAATCGCATGTACCGTATAATCTTCTGGAATATTTAAAATTTCTTTTGCCTTATCTTTATGAAATCCACCCATTGCATGTGAAGCTAATCCTTTTCGAGCAGCTTCTAATGCTAAATAGCCCCAGGCTGTTCCTGTATCAAAGGCATGTGATGGATTATACCCTTTTGTAAATTCAGATACTGTCTTGGAGACAACTGCCACTAAAACAGGTGCCTTATCACACCAAATGGCATTTCCATCGAACATAAAATCTAAAAACTTTTTCCGGTCCTCTTCTGTTCGAGCGATTATAAATCTCCATGGCTGAATATTTGCTGCTGAAGGTGCCCAGCGTGCAGCTTCAAATATACTGTGCAACACATCCTCTGGAACTGACTTATTTAAAAAAGAACGCGGTGACCAACGCTTGGTATAAATCGGATCAATATCGTAGGATGCTTTCCTAAATTCTTGTACATCTTGCATATATGTTACCTCCTGTTATAATCAATTTCGAAATAAAACATACATATTTTATCATACTACTTCTACCCCGACATGAAAATAATTCTACTCGGATTTGACAAATTCACTTTTTCCTTTTTTATTTTTTTCAGGTATAATTATCCAAAATGAAAAAATGAAAAGAGATACTGGTGATTTCTTCATTGAATGCTTAAAAGGGAAGTTGGTGAAAATCCAACACGGTCCCGCCACTGTATGTGCGAGCCTACTGTCAGTGCCACTGTCTATTGGATGGGAAGGAACAGTATAGCGATGACCATAAGTCAGGAGACCTGCCTGTATCTTAATACACCACACCTGCGAGGAACAGGATGGTTTAGAAGGACAACCCTTTTTCTATTAGGGTTGTTAACTTTTACATGTCCGTTTCCCGTTCTATGTGGAGACGTTTTTTTCATTTAAACATAATAATAGGAGGTTTTTTATAATGAAAAGGGTTCTATCGCTTTTATTGATGCTCTTTCTATCTTTTGGCCTATTCATTGGCTGCTCATCAGAAGATACGAATAACGCATCTGAACAAAATAATGTGAATAGCAATCAAAAGCAGATGGCAGACGCAGACACTGATTTTCCGATAACTGTCAAAGATGCGCTTGATAACGAAATCACCATGGAAGAAGAACCTGAGAAAATTGTTTCTTTAATGCCAAGTAATACAGAAATCTCTTTTGCACTCGGCTTGGGAGATAAGATTGTTGGTGTATCTGATCATGATAATTACCCCGAAGAAGTTGATGAGATCAATAAAATTGGCGGAATGGAATTAAACGTCGAAAAAATCATTAGCCTACAACCTGACCTTGTTTTAGCACATGAATCAGGCGCAGAATATTCTAAAAAAGCATTGCAACAACTTCGTGATGCAGATATTACAGTATTTGTTGTTACAGACGCACAAAGCATTGAATCTGCCTACACATCTATTAAAAACATTGGCACCATTACAGGAACAGAGGATAAATCAGATGATATGATTAAAGATATGAAAGAGGGATTTGCTGAAATTCAAGAAAAGACAGAGGCAATCCAAGACAAAGATCGTCAATCCGTATTTATGGAATCCTCGCCTGAACCAGAAATATTCACGGCAGGGAAGAATACTTTTTGGCAAGAATTATTAACCATTATTCATGCAGATAATGCGGCTAAAGAACAAGAGGGTTGGGTCCAGTTGGATCCTGAGGCGATTGTTGAGTTAAATCCCGATGTTATTCTTACGACATACGGCGACTATATAGATAACCCGGTTGATCAAGTATTAGACCGTGATGGCTGGAGTAACGTAACTGCGATTAAAGAGAAGCAAGTATTTGATATTGATGCAGATTTAGTCAGCCGACCAGGTCCGCGTTTAGTCGATGGTGCGAAGGAGATGGCAAAGGTTGTCTATCCTGAAATTTTTGAAGAGTAAATATGTTATAGCTTACCTTGCTAGCTTTCTTATGTTCATTGTATCCATTTTATTTGGGATTGCTGTTGGCAGTGTTGCGGTGCCGGTTACTGATATTTTTCCTATTATTTTATCACCATTGCTACATTTATCTTTTACTCATGATATAGATCCAATGTATATTGATATCGTTTACCAAATACGACTGCCCAGAGTACTGTTGGCAGGATTTGTTGGAGCCTCTCTCGCTATTGCTGGAGCGGCTTTCCAAGGATTGTTGAGAAATCCATTAGCAGACCCATATATTCTAGGAGTATCGTCTGGAGCATCTGTCGGAGCGGTTTCCACTTTGTTTTTTAATATTACCCTCCCGCTTCTTAGCCTTTATACGTTGCCAATATTAAGTATTAGCGCAGCTTTTATCACGATAATGCTCGTTCTCTTTTTTGCCCGCCAAGTAGAGAGTACAATGCGTGTGGAGACAATTATTTTAACAGGGATTATTTTCAATTCATTTCTAGGTGCATTTATTTCTTTAATTATCGCATTATCTGGTGATCAGCTTTCTGATATTATTGGTTGGTTGTTAGGCAGTGTTTCCATGCGGGGATGGAAATACATTGCCATTATTCTTCCATTTTTTATGGTTGGCTCTTTATTACTTTTGGCAAACAGCAAAGAGTTAAATGCGATGTCATTTGGTGAAGAACGTGCGCATTATCTGGGTGTTGATGTTCAACGACGAAAACTAATCGTTTTAACTGCAGGATCAACGCTGACTGGTGCAGCAGTTGCAGTATCTGGTGCGATTGGATTTGTCGGATTGGTGATTCCCCATTTAACAAGACTTTTATGGGGACCTGATCATACGCACCTTTTACCTTTATCCATTTTAACAGGTTCTAGCTTTTTAATTTTAGCGGATCTTGTTTCAAGAACAATTATTTCACCACAACTGCTGCCGATTGGAGTGATCACTGCATTAATTGGAGCGCCCGTTTTTGCATTAATTTTGATGAGAAAAAGAAAAACAAGTAAAGGCGGTGCATCATGTTAACAGTAGATCATGTATCAGGAGGATACGCGGATCACCCTATTATTAAAGATGTTACCTTTTCTGTTAAAAAGGGCGAATTCTTTGGTATCGTAGGTCCAAATGGAAGTGGAAAAACAACATTATTAAAAATGATCAGTGGACTGATTCCTGTCGCGCAAGGCTCTATTCTAGTAAATGATAAAAACATAACCCGTTTTTCAAAAAAGGAATTAGCTCGGACAATGGCCGTCTTGCCACAATTAACATCACAAACATTTCCTTACACGGTTAAAGACACTATTGCACTTGGGAGGTATGCGCATCATAACGGACTTTTCCAAACTTGGACGGAAACCGATGAATCAATCCTCCAAAAGATATTGAAACAAACAAATGTTGAGAGATTCGCTGAAGCTTCTCTACATGAATTATCAGGTGGAGAGCAACAGCGTGTCTTTCTAGCTCAAGCATTAGTACAACAACCACAATTTTTATTGCTTGACGAGCCCACGAACCATCTTGATCTGGCACACCAAAAAGAACTACTTGATTTACTAAAAAAGTCGACTGCCGAACAAAAAATGACAGTCATTTCTATTTTCCATGATTTAAATTTGGCAAGTCTTTATTGTGACAGACTCTTATTATTACGCCGTGGACAAACGAAAATGTTGGATACACCTATTCAAGTATTAACTGAACCAATAATCGAAGAGGTATACCAAACAACCGTTAAAACTCACCCTCACCCGGAAGTTGCTAAGCCACAATTACATATGATGCCGCGATCGGAATTAAAGCTTGAAAATAATATAAAAATAGATGAATCTTACTTAGTGGTGAAAAAGGAACATATTCTCCTTAAATCCCCTATCCCGCTTCGCACTCTTTCAACAGGCATATGCGGATCTGGGGTTGGCTGGCATTCTTATTTTGTAATTTGTGATATAAATAAGGCGGAAAACTGTAATGATCCTGCTCACGATATAATGCAGCGGCACCTAATAACACATAACTTTCATCCGAAAGCAACTGTCGGCATGATGACTGCAATTAAACGTGATAACGTAGCATTTCAATTTTGGAGGGAAAATCAGTTTTCTTTGTTCATTGTAGTAATAGCTGGGGCCGAAAATGCGATAAATACATGGATATTTGTGAATGGAAAGCTAAAAGAAACAGCATTTATTCAAGCGGTAATGTCGGCCATGGAAGCAAAAGTGGAAGCATTAAAGGATATGAATATAGCAACTTCTAAAACAAACAAAACTGCAGATACAGCTTCAACAGACAATATATTGATTGCAGCTACGCAACAAGGTAAGTTTCTATCTAATGCCAGTTCCACCTCTGTTTTAGTTACAGCAATTAGAGGAGGTGTTTACACGCTTATTAAAAAAGTGATAAGGAACACCCAATAAGCACCACCCTTAAAGACATTTCATAAGAAATATGACTAATGTCCATTTGAAATGTGATAACATGAAGTAAATCTTCGTGATAAAAAGGAGGAAAAACGAATGCGACTATATACAAAATCCGGAGACAAGGGGTTTACAAGTGTAATTGGAGGACGAGTGAGTAAAGATGATATCCGTATTGAAGCATATGGGACATTGGATGAGGCGAATTCGTTTGTAGGAAAAGCAGTTGCAGAATTAGATAAAGAACTTTTTAAAGACATATTGGATGACTTGGAAAAAATCCAACATGAATTATTTGATTGCGGATCTGACCTAGCTTATATAACAGATAAACATCAATACAAAGTGAGTGAAGAAATGGTTGCATATTTAGAAGAAAAAATGGATGAATACATTAACGAAGCACCAAAATTAGAGCGTTTTATTCTACCAGGTGGTTCCAGCCCTGCCGCTTCTATACATATCGCACGTACAGTTACAAGAAGAGCAGAACGGCTAATTGTATCTTTAATGAAAGCACAAGATGGTATTCCTGAGATTGTCTTAAGATATGTGAATCGTGTTTCCGATTATTTTTTTGCTATTGCCCGGGTAATAAATGCTCGATTACATGTTTCGGATGTAGAATATATCCGCAGTGCAAAGGTTTTTAGAGGAACGAATAAAAAAGGTGAACATAAAAATGGATAATGCTGTTAAAGGCCATGTGCCCTCTTTACAAAACAAAAAAGCGTATGAAGTCCATGTAAACATTCATACGCTTTTTCTACTCTATTAAAATGTTATTTGACTCTTTTTACTAAACCAGAAAAATTATCTTTCCAATAACCATTTGACATGTCAGCAACTGCTACACCAGTAGAGGTTTGAGAACCGATAAATTTACCGTTGCCTATATAAATGCCTACGTGACCATTTGTTCCATTGGTATTAAAGAATACTAGGTCACCTGGTTGCATATTATCCGGTGAGACTGTTGTACCTACTCCTGTTAAAGCTCCAGTGCTTGCAGGTATTGAAATTCCAGCCTCTGAATAAGCCCAAGAAACAAAGCCGGAGCAATCAAATCTTCCTTTTTGAATATCTGCTTCCGTACGCCCACCGCCGAAAACATAAGTTGAATTTCCAATGTATTTATTTCCAGCATTAATCACTGTACCTATATTTCCATTTGGTTTTGGTTCCGGTGATGTATTTTCCTTTTTAGCAGGTTTCTTTTCACTTTTTGAATTGCTTTTTTGATCGGTAGAATTATTATTAGAACTAGCATCTGTAGAATTAGGGTTTGAATTTTCATTGGATTCACTTGAACTTGAATCGTTCTCGTCTGTGCTAGCGTTATTTTCATCTGAACGAGATTCTGATGAGCTAGATTCTGATTCATTATCGGAACTTGAATCGGAATCTGTATTCGTTTCGTTTTCGTCCGCATCAGATTCTTCTGATTCTGTATTGCTGGTTTCTTCCGGAGTATTAGCTGCTTCGATCTCATCTTTAATTTCTGATTCTAGAGCTGCTAGACTGCTATCCTCTGTTTGTAAATTTTCCTTCATGTCAGTAAGCTTTGTTTCTTTATCCTTTAAATCTTGTTGATTCTTTTCTTTTTGTTCCTTTTGTTCTGTAATGATGTATTTCATTTCATTTAAATCTACTTTTTTCTCTTTTTGTTCGTCAAGCTTTCCTTCTACAATTGCCTGCTTTTCTTCTACCTTAGCCTTATCTTTTTGCTGTTGCTCCATCAGCCTTTTATCGGAATCAGTAATCCTAGATACTGCTGAAGATCGGCTAATAAAATCTCCAAAATCTTCAGCCCCAGTTAATACCTCCAGGTACTGGATATCTCCACCACTTTTTTGGTAAGAGGCTATACGGTCTTTTAGAATTTCATAGCGTTCTTCTATTTTGTCTTGTAATTTTTTTATTTCTTTATCGAGTTTATTGATTTCTTTTTTTGTTTTAGAAATATCTTCTTCTGTTTCTGCCATTTTTGCTTGGTTTTCATCTAATGCACTATTAATGCGATTCAGTTCATCATTTAATTCTTTTAGATCAAATAAAACATCTGCAACCTCGGCCTCCGCTTTTGACAAATCTGCTTTAATTTCTGCACGTTCATTCTGGATCTGTGATTGTTTATTTTCTAGATTGCTTACAGATTCTGCATGAGCGAAACCACTAAATATTGTGCTCCCTAAGCCTACTACAGCAACAGTTGTCGCTGTCATTATCATTTTTCTCAATTGACTTTCCCCTTTTTTCTAGCATTTCAATACCGCATCTTTTGTTCTATGTATGTATCTATTAAATTTGTCATAAAGCAGTAATGATTATTTTCTCCTAAAATACTAGGCAATTCGAATTATACCACTCCATAATGACAATAATGTATTAAAAACATTACAATACTATTTCAAAATATGACATTTTTCCTTGTTACCTACCATCAATTTACCTTTTATAATAAACATTGTTACTGCAACTTCTACAACACATTGTTCTACTATTTCCAATTTTGATTAAAATTCGCCTTTACCCAAGAGACCAAATTAAATAAGGCCGGGGCAAAAACCCAGTAAATGTAAAAAAGGTTCGGGAGTCCCGTCTCTAGATGGAACTCCCGAACTTCTTTATTTTACTTTTCCGTACGATTTTTAGTAAACAAAAAGGACACCTTCTGATAAAATTAAAGTCACTACACAACAATTTATCCTTATTTACTAAATTGAGCTTCCTCTGTTGATCCTTTTAGAGCACCAGTTGAAGATGTTCCACCTGAAATGACTTGTGATACTTCATCAAAATAACCTGTTCCAACCTCACGCTGGTGACGTGTAGCAGTATACCCATTCTCTTCACTAGCAAATTCAGCTTGCTGAAGCTCTGAATACGCAGCCATGCCAGTTGTTTTATATTTACGGGCAAGCTCAAACATACTGTGATTAAGCGCGTGGAACCCAGCCAGTGTTACGAACTGGAATTTATAACCCATTTTTCCAATTTCTTTTTGGAAATTCGCAATTTCTGAATCCGTTAGTTTACTCTTCCAATTAAAGGATGGTGAACAATTATATGCTAATAGTTTATTAGGAAACTTCTCGTGGATGGCATCTGCAAATTTTTGTGCTTCTTTTAGGTCCGGTTCGGATGTTTCGCACCAGATAAGGTCTGCATATGGAGCATAAGCCAAACCACGTGCAATTGCCTGATCAATTCCTGATTTCGTCTTAAAAAATCCTTCTGTAGTTCGGTCACCTGTAATAAATTCTGCATCATACGGATCCACATCGCTTGTAATCATATCAGCAGCATTCGCATCCGTACGAGCGATAATAACAGTTGGCGTTCCCATCACATCTGCTGCAAAACGAGCTGCGATTAGGTTCCTAACAGCATTTTGGGTCGGCAGTAATACTTTTCCTCCCAAGTGTCCGCATTTTTTCTCAGAAGCTAACTGATCCTCAAAATGAACACCTGAAGCACCAGCCTCAATCATTGATTTCATTAATTCGAAGACATTTAATTGACCACCAAAACCTGCCTCAGCATCCGCAACAATGGGAGCGAACCAATCGATAGAGTCATCCCCTTCGGCATAGTGAACTTGATCCGCGCGCTGTAATGCCTGATTAATCCGTTTTGCTACATTAGGTACACTATTTACCGGATATAGACTTTGGTCTGGATACATTTGTCCAGCTAGGTTTGCATCTGCAGCCACCTGCCAGCCGCTTAAGTAAATTGCTTTTAGGCCTGCTTTTACTTGTTGAACTGCTTGGTTACCAGTTAACGCCCCTAATGCATTTACATAATCTTCATTATTAATTAAATCCCATAACTTTTTAGAACCTTTTTCAGCAAGGGTATACTCGATATCCATTGATCCACGTAAACGTATCACATCTTCTGCTGTATACGGACGCTCAATACCTACCCATCTTAAGTCCTTTTCCCATTCATTTCTTAATTGCTCAGCACGTTTTTCAATCATTTATAAGTCCTCCTTTAATTAATTCCTTATATGCCGGAATTGTTAAAAATTCCTCAAATTCTTCTTTGTGGATTAACATAGTAAATATTTCTGCCGCTCTTGGATAACCTCCATCTAAAAATGAACTTTCTCCCATTTGATCAAGCATTTTATCTAACTCTTCAGCAATCATTTCATCTACCATATCAAAGGTTATCTTCCTCCCATCATCAAGCATCCCCTCCTGATGACGGATCCATTGCCATACTTGAGCACGTGAAATTTCCGCGGTTGCTACGTCTTCCATTAGATGGTTAATCGGTACAGCTCCCTCCCCCTTTAGCCAAGCTCCTATATAACGAATCCCCACACTAATATTTGTTCGCAGCCCTTTTTCCGTAATGTTTCCTTTAGGTGTTTGTAATAAGTCCTTTTGTGAAATATCTATTTCAATTTTGTTATTTATTTGGTTTGGGGCAGACATTCTTTTATCAAAAATATTTTTCACAAAATGAACCATTCTTGGATGAGCAACCCATGTTCCATCATGTCCGTCCGTCACTTCTCTTTTTTTATCTGCACGAACTTTATTAAATGCTTCTTCATCTGCATATTCATCCTCTTTTATCGGAATTTGTGCAGCCATCCCCCCGATAGCTAAAGCTCCACGTTTATGACAAGTTTGAATCGCCAGTAAAGAATATGCACGCATAAACGGCGTTGCCATCGTAATGGAAGAACGATCTGGTAATAGCACATCAGAATTTTCACGGAATTTTTTAATAAAACTGAATATATAATCCCAGCGTCCACAATTTAGCCCAGCTGCATGATCTTTTAATTCATATAATATTTCATCCATCTCAAATGCAGCAGTTATTGTCTCAATGAGTACAGTAGCTTTTATTGTCCCTTGTGGTATTCCAAGCTCTTCTTGCGCAAATATAAAAACATCATTCCATAGTCGTGCTTCCAGATGATTTTCTATTTTTGGCAAATAAAAATATGGGCCTGTTCCACGATTTAGTAATTCATTTGCATTATGATAAAAATAAAGTCCAAAGTCGATTAAGCTAGCTGAAATTGGTTTATTGTTTACGGTAATGTTTTTTTCATATAAGTGCCAACCACGGGGTCTTACAATAAGTACAGCTGGATCATCGTTTAATTGGTACATTTTTTGGTTTTCTGCCTGAAAATCGATTTGTTTTCGTATGGCATCTTTTAAGTTAATCTGACCATTCATTATATTTTCCCAGCTCGGTGATGTCGCATCTTCAAAGTCAGCCATATATGTTTTTGCCCCTGAATTAAGAGCATTAATGACCATTTTACGATCAACTGATCCGGTAATCTCTACACGTCTATCTTGTAAATCATCTGGTAAAGGTGCTACGGTCCAATCTCCCTCGCGAATATGTTTTGTCTCAGACAGGAAATCAAGTTTTTTCCCTTCGTTTATTTTTTGCTGCATCTGCTCTCGAATCGACATTAAATATTGACGTCTCTCATCAAATTTATGATGGAGATTTTTTATAAATTGCAAAGCATCTTCTGTTAATATTTCCTCATATCTAGGTCTGACTTGATTTTTAATTTGTAATTCCCTCCTGATCGTTGGCATCCACATCACTCCTTTCGAGGTTAAAATTAGTACAGTTATAGTACAAAAGGGAATTTTCTTCTTTTGTACTATAACAATAGGTTCAAAAAAAATTAATCCTCTTTTTTAGATAGACAATATTCACATTCTAGTATCATGCTTCTTTCATCAACCGATCTTCCACACTCCGGACAAGTTGCCTTTTTCATTGTATATTCCATCATTCTTCAACTCCCTTTTGTATAACAGGTTTATTTTTATTTAATTTGTTATATTACAGTCTATGCGCTTTTTTCTAAAAAATCAACCCCTTTTTTAGAAAAATTTTATTTATCTGTCAATTAAAACTACTTAAATCCTTCTGTGACAAGGTTTAAGGCTGATAAATTTTTCCAATATTTCCTTTACATTTATTGGATTATTTGAAAGAATAATTGTTTTTATTATAAAGAGACTGTTTTAAGTACAGAAAATAAATTTATTGTTATAATAAGTTGTTGAGGATAACGAAATTTTAGAGGTGAATGGAGTTTTGAAACGATTTCAATTTGCAGGGGGGCGTGTTTTAAAAACAGGTGTAGCAGTATTTGTCACTGCCTGGATATGTGAATTATTAAACTGGCCCCCTGTTTTTGCTGTTATAACAGCTATTGTTACGATAGAGCCTACTGTTTCAGATTCGATTAGAAAAGGGGTTATTCGGTTTCCGGCATCTGCAATAGGCTCTGCTTACGCTGTTTTTTTCATTTCAATTTTTGGAAACTCTCCAATAACATATACGCTTGCTGCAGTATTTACAATTGCTACTTGTTTCAGATTAAAATTACATGCTGGACTCTTAGTTGCAACACTAACTGCTGTTGCAATGGTAGAAGTAATTCATAGTAATTATTTAATTTCTTTTTTTATTCGATTAGGAACAACAACTACCGGTTTACTTGTATCCACTGTTGTAAATATGTTCATTTTACCACCAGATTATACAAAAGATATTGTTAAAAATGTTCAAAGTATAGGGAAAAAAACGGGGATTGTTGTGATGAAGGTATTTCAAGATATTATCAAAAATAAACATGAAGTGGATATTGCAGATAGAAAAATGATAGCAGAACTAGATAAAAAGATACAGCAAACAGAAACGCTTATCCGGTTCCAAAAAGATGAGGCGCAATATCATCCCTTAATCGGAAATGAAAAATATTTATTTCACACTGCTCAAAATCAGTTAGTAACGCTAAGACTAATCAATTATCATCTAGATAATTTGATCAACACCCCTTTAACATCAATATCATGGCTGGAAGAAGATAAACGAATCATTCTGGAAGCAGTTCATGAACTGTCAAATAGCATGAAAAATGCTTCAAATTATGATGCGCGAAAACACCAGAAGCAATTTAAACAGTTAACAGAATTATTTTGGGAAGACAATGAAGAAATCACAAAAAATAATGAACAGCATCCAACTCACTTCCCCCCTGAATTGATCATCATGTACGAGCTGCTATCGATCTACAACTTAGTAACAAAGTTTTATCAACACCATGAGGGAAAAAAGCAAAAGAAAAAGAGGAACTAAAACCGTTTCCTCTTTTTCTTTAACCATCCAATATCTTGTTTGCTACTAATTCATATGATTTTTTCCTCGCTTCATAGCTATGTGTAATGGTAACCATCATAAATTCATCAACATCGTACTGTTTTTGTAAATCAAAAAGCTGCTCTGCGACTTCTTTCGGATTGCCGATTACCATTCTTTGTTTCATTCTTTCCATCTTATTTTTTTCTTTGTCACTAAAAGAATAAGCCTTCGCTTCCTCGACAGATGGAACGCCATCATTTCCTTCTCCTTTATCCTGAAGCACTTTCCAAAATTGATTACTTAAAGCCAGATTTTCTGCCTCTTCTGTTGTATCCGCACAAATTACTGAAATCGTTGCGATAACTTTTGGCGTTTTTGCAGGATGTATTTGAACAAATTTTTCTTTATAATTTCGGATAATTTTTGGTCCATCCTCTTTACTCATAAATTGGCCAAATGTATATGGCATTCCTTTTTCGGCAGCTAAAATTGCACTTTTTTCACTTGTTCCAAGCAACCAAGGTTGTGGAGCTGTCTCTGGAACAGGCGAGGCTACTATTTTTGAAAACATATGCGCTCTCGGAAAACTTTGATTTAAAAACTGAGATAATTCATCCAGTAAATCAGGGTACTCGCGGACCTTTTCTAAATAGTTATCCGAGAGTGCCATTGTAGCTTCTGCGGATCCGCCCGGTGCCCGTCCGATTCCTAGATCAATACGTCCTGGAAACAATGTTGCCAGTAGATTATACGTTTCCGCTACTCGATAGGCTTTATAATGCGGCAATAATACAGCTCCTGCTCCAATACGAATGCTGTCTGTTTGTGCTCCGATTATACCTAACATCACATCTGGATTTGGACATGCTAATCCTCCTATGTCATGATGTTCCGCGATCCAGTAGCGGGTATAACCAAATTTTTCGCCTGATCGGGCTAGATTTACAGAAGCTGTTAGTGCTTCCTGCGCTGTTTTCCCAGCTGAAATCGGTGCCTGATCAAGAATACTTAATTTCATGTCTTTCACACGCTCCTTCTCTACTGATAGTACTTAATCTATAAGATTATGTTTAAATGCATAAATAACAGCCTGGGTTCTGTCCTGTACTTCAAGCTTTCCTAAAATATTACTCACATGAACTTTCACCGTTTTTATTGTAATATACAGTCGTTCAGCAATCTCCTGATTCGTTTTACCTTCTGTAATCAGTAGTAAAATTTCCATTTCACGACCTGTTAATTGATGGTGCAAATAATCAACTTGTTTTTCTCTCATCCGGTTCATTATTTTCCCTGTTACCTCAGGTTCTAAAATCGATTGTCCATCAAATGTAGCCCGAATTGCACTGGCGATTTCACTAGCCTTTGATGTTTTTAACATATAGCTTGTAGCACCAGCTTCTAGTGCAGGATATACTTTTTCATCATCAAGAAAGCTTGTAACGATAATTATTTTCGCTTCCGGCCATTCTTTTATAATTTGGTTTGTTGCCTCGACACCATCCATTTCGTTCATAACAAGGTCCATCAATATTACATCTGGTTTTAATTCCAAGGCTTTTTGTACAGCTTCTCCACCATCAGCCGCTTCTGCTATTACTTCCATATCTGTCTGTGCTGAAAGATAGGATGAAACACCAATCCGTACCATTTCATGATCATCAGCAAATAATATTTTAATCATTACCATCATCCTCATATCTTAATCGTGGCACTTTGACTTCCAGTTGTGTGCCCTGGTTTGGTAAACTAACAATTTTAAAGGTTCCCCCGACTTCATGTGCACGCTCTTTCATATTTTGCAGTCCATAAGAACTGGTATGGGTTTTCTCCATATCAAATCCAACACCATCATCAACAACACGTAAAATAACAATATTATCCCGTTCGATTAACATAACATGGATGGTTAATGCTTTTGCATGCCGAAGTGTATTTGAAATGGACTCTTGTAAGATTCTAAATAAATGATCTTCAATTCCCTTATCTAGATGTAACGTTTCCACCTTCCATTCAACTTCGATTGGAACCTTTTGGGTAAGTTCACCTAACAATTCATTGATGCCGTCGATTAATGATTTTCCTTTTAAGGCTACAGGTCGTAAATGCAGTAATAAAGCCCGCATTTCAAGCTGTGATTGATTAATCATTTTCTCAACCATCGTAAGCTGTTGTTGGATAGCATGATCTTCGGGTGGGGTCGATTCATTAATTGCTGACATCATCATGGAAGCAGCAAATAATTGCTGACTGACAGAGTCATGTAACTCCCGGGCAAGACGATTTCTCTCCTGTATCACTACTTCCTGTAACGTTCTTTCTCGCTCATGGGCACGCTCAGTCGCTTGACGCTGTTTAAGCTCTGTTTGCTTATTCAGCTTCTCTCTTAGCTGCCTTATATTTGTTTGTATTTGTATGAATTCTTTTTCTGGTGCATCATAAATGGTCACTTTTTGTCCTTTTACTAGCTCATCTAGCTGTCGATCGATACGGTGAAGTCGCTTGTGCCAATACAAGCCAACGGATATTCCGGTAATAGCACCAATCATGACAGGAATGATTAATGCAAATAAGAGAAAAGGCATATCCCAGACATCTCGTTCCATTAGGACCGACCACTCTTCTGGTGGAAATGTAAGAAATGTAAAGCCCATCATGATAAGAGAAAGTAAGACACTAAAAACAATTCCTATCATGGCATGACGTAAAACAACATTCATATGCGCTTCACCTCGATGTCACCAGATAACAAAGACGTCATAATTTTAACACGGCGATCCGTATGAACATAATTTTCCGTTTGATAGGAAATGGTTTGGTTCATTAATTTACCGTGGTAATTTCCCAAAATGGTAACACGTCCAAAAATGGAACTATGATGAATACATATTTCAACTTCATAAGGTACATAAATTACAATATTACCTATCATATGCCTTATGGAAATGACTGAAGTGTCATCAGGTAAAACAGTACTGCTAAGATCAATGACCCGATCACCAAAGAATCCATGAATATTGATATCTCTCCAAGCAAATGCTTTTTCACTTGTTTCTTTATCACCAAATAACCCAGCATCCAATACTGGTGTGATTTTTATTTCCCTTATATTTTCTTTTGTTTCATCTAATTCAATTATCGGTTCAATCCGCTCTGGTTCATTTTTAGATTTCGCATAATGAATAATCAGTATAATAAGACCAACTACAATTAAAAATCGTATGGCAATTATGTTTAGCACACTAAAAATTAGGGTAATTGTACCAATCCAAAAACAGATTTTCCCCCATAATTGTGTAAATTTTTTCCAACCTATGTATACGAGCGCACCTGAAAATAACGTAGAAAAAATAAACCCTCCATGAAAAAAGGACACTTCAATAACAAACAGAATCATCCCAATAATAATAATCCAATTCAAAGTGTCTGTTGTTAATCGTTTAAACATGTAGGGAACTCCTTTCTGGTTATTTAGCTTGGAATTTAAAAGACGCAGTATGCCTGCGTCTTAGTAGTATACCATGTTTCTAATTTCGTCTGCATGACAAAGACATTGGACTTACTTCGCTGATGCGTTTTCTTGCATTTCCTTCTCAAGTTGTGCAATCTTACGGTCAAACGTGCTTCTATAGTACGAACTATTCACTTTATATTCCAATCCTTCAATGTATTGCTCCATTTCGGCAAAACGTGCGTATGGACGATCCGCTTCCTCACTCACTACAAGATTTATTTGGTGGTTAGCGTGCGCTATATTTTCACGTCCCATTAATTCCATCCGGCGCAAATGCATATCTTTTAATTTATGCTTCATTTCTTCATACTTTTGTTCTAGTATTTCCAGTTGTGTTATTGCTTCTTCCCGGGAGTTTTTCATTCTCTCTGCTCGTCCCTGATATTCTTCATGTTCTTTCATTGCAAAATTGTACATTTCTTCTTCGCTAGCTTTTTCGGCAATATTTGCCTGTTTTAATCGTTTATCAGCGAAATCTTTCGCTTTAAGGTACTCTTTGGAAAATTCACCTTTTAGTCGATACTGGCGTTCAACTAACTTTCTGACCTTTTCTTTTTCCTGTTCACTTTGACGTAAATACTGATTCAACGCCGCAATCGGAATTTTTTGTTCCTTTTGATCCATCATGTGATGTAAATCTGCTGCAATTGAATCTTTTATACGAGTAAATATATTTGTCATTTGAGCACTCCTTTTAATGGTTATGTAACTCTGCCCACTGTCTTTCAAAATTTTTAAATGGGTCATCTGCATCCAAAACTTGTCCAGTCCCTAATTCTTTTTCATCACTTTTCCAGCTTGTAAAGATCACATATAATACATATGCTGCAACAATGCCTAATACTGCATATATATTAGATAAAGCAACTCCAAAAATGACTAATCCAGCAATAACCCAGCCAATCTTTCCTGCTGTAGAATTACTTTTAAGAAATTGTTTAAAAACAATATAAAGCAGCCAAATGCTGACACCTAATAAAACCATTGGTCCAATATTCATTAGCAAAATAAACAAGGCTGCTAATCCTGCGACAAAAAGCAAAAACTTTTTCAACTATTTCGCCTCCTTTTTCTTTACTTGATCTAGTTTATTTGAAAATCATACAAACCGTAATGAGCCGGAGCTATATTTTGTTCTAAGACTTAAGATGTATATTGTTCTATATCCGACGAAAAAATAAAAATCTACTGTCAAAAAATTGTTTATATACTTGACTTTCCTAAAAAATTAGTTATACTATTCTCAAAATGAATATTTAACTAGGGGAGTCCAATGAGCTGGGCTGAGAAAGAAACGCTATGAGGTTTCTTGACTCTTGGGACCTGATCTGGTTCATACCAGCGTAGGAAAGTTAAGCAATTACAGATAATGCCATCGTACATTCAGCCGGGTCCATCCATTTGGAACCGGCTTTTCATTTCTCAAAAAATCTACGCTTGTATATCTAGAATCTCGTCCTTCAAAAACAAAAAAAGGAGAGGTTTTTTTATGTCCAAATCGTCATTGAATGAAAAAAATATCTCGATTATGTCCAGTTTTTCTGGTAGTAAAAAGGTGTATATCCAAGGTTCAAGACCGGATATAAAAGTACCAATGCGAGAAATTGCTTTAAGTCCTACAACTGGTACCTTCGGAGAAGAGAGAAATCCGCCGCTGCGTGTGTACGACACAAGTGGCCCTTACACAGATCAAGATTATGATATCGATATTAGAAAAGGAGTTTCTCCACTTCGCAGTAAATGGATAGATGAACGAGGTGATATCGAAGAATATGAACAAAGAAAAATAAAACCAGAAGACAATGGTTTTAAAATGGAAAATGATCCAAGAGCAGACCGCAATATTTTTCCAAGAATAAATCCAAATGTTTTAAGAGCAAAAAAAGGACAAAATGTCACCCAATTGCATTATGCAAAGAATGGAAAGATAACACCGGAAATGGAGTTTATAGCTATTAGAGAAAATATGGATCCGGCTTTTGTACGTGATGAGGTGGCTAGTGGACGAGCTATTATTCCGTCTAATATAAACCATCCAGAAACAGAACCAATGATCATTGGGCGAAATTTTCATGTAAAAATAAATGCGAATATTGGGAATTCAGCTGTTTCTTCCTCTATCGAACAAGAAGTTGAAAAAATGACATGGGCTACCCGATGGGGTGCTGATACGATCATGGATTTATCTACAGGAAAAAACATTCATACAACCCGGGAGTGGATCATTCGAAATTCACCCGTTCCTGTTGGTACTGTTCCTATTTATCAAGCGTTGGAAAAAGTTAACGGTGTAGCAGAGGACCTTACGTGGGAAATTTACAGAGATACTTTAATTGAACAAGCAGAACAGGGAGTTGATTATTTTACGATTCATGCAGGGGTTTTACTCCGATATATTCCATTAACAGCAAAAAGAAAGACAGGCATTGTTTCTCGGGGCGGATCCATTATGGCTCAATGGTGTCTATACCATCATAAAGAGAGTTTTCTATATACACATTTTGAAGAAATTTGTGAAATTATGAAAACTTACGATGTTGCATTTTCTCTAGGAGATGGCTTACGTCCTGGGTCGATAGCTGATGCAAACGATGAAGCACAATTTGCAGAGCTAGAAACACTGGGGGAATTAACTAAACTAGCATGGAAACACGACGTTCAAGTCATGGTAGAAGGTCCTGGACATGTACCAATGCACTTGATTAAAGAAAATATGGATAAGCAACTTGAAATTTGCCGTGAAGCTCCATTTTATACACTTGGTCCGCTAACAACTGACATTGCACCAGGATATGATCATATTACTTCTGCAATCGGAGCAGCGATGATTGGCTGGTATGGAACAGCTATGCTGTGTTATGTCACACCTAAAGAACATCTGGGGCTTCCTAATAAAGACGATGTTCGTGAAGGTGTTATTACGTATAAAATCGCTGCACATGCAGCAGATTTAGCTAAAGGCCATCCTAATGCACAAAAGCGTGATGATGCCCTTTCAAAAGCGCGTTTTGAATTTCGTTGGAGAGATCAATTTAATCTTTCGTTAGACCCAGAACGTGCAATGGAATATCATGATGAAACACTCCCTGCCGAGAATGCAAAAACAGCTCATTTTTGCTCCATGTGTGGACCAAAATTTTGCAGTATGCGAATTTCTCAAGATATACGCAACTATGCAAAAGAAAATAAATTATTCACTAAAGAAGATATTGAAAAAGGGATGCAAGAAAAAGCTGAAGAATTCAAAAAGTCAGGTGGAACAATTTATCAATAAATACTGGGGGAATGAATGACATGGAAGTGCAACAGATTGAAGAAGAAATTGAGCTTGCATTAAAGCATATTTCCCGTTTAGAAAACCGATTAAAAAACATCCAGAAAAATTGTAATCATCAATTTAAATACCATCCCAACTTTAATAAATGTAAAAAATGCCACAAGGTAGAAGTATTTTATTACTAAAACAAAGATTCTATTGAAGATGGTTATAATAATCCAGTACGCTTTTTATATTTGCCCCGCCAGCACGCTTTCGCTTAATACTCAAAAATAAAACGCAGATACCTGCGTTTTATTTTTGGCATAAACCTTACCATTAAGGTTCTTTATCATTGAATAGCTTTAACGTGAGAGGATATGTTCCTATTATAACGATAATCATAGCAGTCAGAAATATAAAAAATTTTGACCAAGTTAAATCTAATAGTGCGTTAACTGGCAATACAATCAGTAACGGAGCGAGCAAATGGGACTCCTTTTCCTTGATGATGCCGTTTCATGTTGTTTTGACCCACAATATGGACACTTCAGCCGTACTATTGTTTTAATTGTTTGCACCCATGTCCATTTCTTTCCAGAATTTTGACAAACTGGTATGTTAACACACCGCTTTCTATATTTGATTAATTAATAACTTTGTCGGATGTAATCAATTGGCAGATAATTTGGATATAATTCGTTGCCATATTTATCTTTTCCATATAGTTTTAGTGCCGGTAATTTTCCTGATTCCACAACTTTGTCAGAGAGTGTTAACTTAATATCAAAGTCACTCCACCCCTCATCCATTTGCTTAAAATCCAGTTCCGTTTCATCTACCAGGACAGAATCATGTTCCACACGATAAAAAGCTGAAGCATTTTTTGCCTTTATTTTCCCTTCGATCGTTACATTTTTCTGATCTACAATCGTTATGATAACTTCTTTAAAATCAATAGAAGCATTCTGATCTACTTTAGTTGGTTCACTTTGTTCCGCATCAGTTTTATCGGCTTGCTTGTTTTCCTCAGAATCGCTGTTACTACACCCAACCAATAGAAGAATACCTAAAATTATCATGATATACTTTAGTTTCATAGTCATCCACCTCTAATCAACATTCATCTGCTTTAGCAACTCCATTTCATATGTGAGCTTATTTATTATATCCGTGATCCGTGCTCAAAAGATTTAGGAATAGCAATTGTGTAATGGAATGTAAAACAGTATAGTTATTATATTTTGAGCGATCTGAAATTTATTGTAGCATATTTTATAAAACGGAAATATAAAAAAAGGAATTTATTTATATTGTGAGGGATATATTAAAGAAAATCGGCAAACCGTTCTTCTGTAGATTTCATTGTGTAATAAAAGTAAACATCTTTTCTACCCTTTTAGCAGTTTTTTAGTTTTTTACATGTGACGTAAAGCATATAATTTCCTAGCAATAAAGCATATAGTTTCCAACCCTAGAGCCACAAGGCCTTTCACCATTTCATTTAGGTTTTATCTCCAATAAATTAAATTACTTTCCGAATAAAGTCGTGTTTTACTACATATTTAGATTTTTAGGAAGCTTTATGCTTTACATTTTTATTTTAGGAAATTTTATGGTTTATTGTTATTTGATTATGGCTATAAGTATGTACCACTCGTTGCCAACATATTTACCATTGGGATAATATCAAGAAAACAAGGATTGCAACTTTGAGGAACTTGAAAGATAAAAAAATCTAATACATCCGTACCGAAGAATTAGACAAATGATTTTCAACAATCGCGATACTATTAATGAAAGTCTGGGAAAAGATTGCTGCCTTTAGCTTGTTAGATTTGCTCCCCTTCATCTAACCTGTTCTTTAATTCATTGTGAAAGCCTTCAATCCTGACAGCAAAGATCTTAATTTTGTACAAGAAATTAGAACTCGTTAATAACAAAATCAATCAAATTAATGTCATCACCTGACAGATTAAACTTCCTTTGTACCTCTTCATATGTGCTTCCTTTTTTAACTAGTTCAATTGCTTCTTCCAAGATTTCATCATCACTATATTCATATTTCTCCTCTTTTCCATTCATATATACATCACCTCTATCTAATAATATAGAATTTAATCAATTAAGTTAAACAGGTCCTTAGAATCAGATAATTCATACCAAGTTATAAACACTAGTTAATTATAGTAGTCTTTTTTTAATCCGTACACCATTATTAGTCCTATTAGGGATTAACACTTCTTAGAGTCTATGTTGCTATTCACACATCAATTGTTAAAGGTGAACCCCCACCCTTTGATCCACTAAAGTCAAAATAAGAGTGAGGGTTCGATACTGTACAAAGCAAAGTACATTTTCTTTATTCAGAAGGAACGCCATCTGAACATCTTTATCATGCTATCCAAGAATGTTGCTTGCGCATTCTCAGTATTTATTCTCAACAAACTTTCTTATTTTTATAATACATTTTAAATCGAACTATGAATAAATATAATAACTCCAAAATAAATTAGCTTTAGCCTTCAAATTTTATAACTAACGATTCTAACATTTCCTTTCTAAAGGTTCTAAAATGTCTTTCCATAAATATGTTTGGATCTGAAATCACTTTATTAATCTGACTAAAACTTGGATATATACCTTTTTGATGCAAATCAAACATAATAGTTTTTATTTCATTTTCAATAACTTTGATTCTTTTCTCTTTCTCTACCTTTATATACTGTTGATTTCTTTCAATAATCTTTTTACACAATTTGGGGTGATATTTTTGTGCTGTCCTTATGGATAATCCATAATCCTCTAGACTTTTCTTTAAGCTCTTTGGTCTTTCATGGGTCAATATTTTTTTTAAAATAATTTCAATATCTTTTTGTCGCTGGATAAAGGAATTCTTACGATGTAAAGCGAAATTATCTAAAATCAATTGACTTAAATGAGGGAAATTATTTTTAGCTGCCGTTCTACTAAAACCTCCTACTCTGCAAACTTCAGCAAGACTTTTAGGAGTAGATTTTGTATAAGCGGCATCTCTTAAATAGCTTTCCATTTCTACTATTGTAATCTTACTGACTTTTCTACTCTTATCAAAGCCATCTACTTTCACCTTTAAATACAAATTTTCATCCGAAATCATTTCGTAAATGGTACAATTTAATTTATTTGCTATATGAAGTAACTTTTCTGGAGATGGAATCCTTTTATTCTTCACCCAATAAAACATTCCTGAATAATTAACTCCTAGAAATTTCGAAAACTGCAACAAACTTTCAAACTCCAATTGCTTTTCTAGTTTTTGTAGAACATTACTAATACAGTTTTTATTTGGGAATGACCTTAAACTAGGAGAGACCTCAAATAATTGCTTATAATTTTTTAAAATATTTTTATGTTCTTCTGAAAGTATCTTATTTTCATTTGAATTACTTTCTCCCAACCACTTTAAACAATACTGACAGTGACCAACTACTAAATTCCTGTGAATATAAGACATTTTTTTCCCGCAGTAAGGGCATAATTCCTTTAGACTTATTTGATGCCTATCACACACCTTAATTTCTGAAATCGCCCAAAGAAGTGGCTCATAAACTATACCTAATTCCTGTTGAAACATTTCCAAGCATAAAGGACACCACCTTCTGTTTCGATTGACTATATTTTCATTAAATAAACCACCCCAGTTAATCATTGTGGTATATTGTATATCCTTTCTCCCAGTTAGTTTCTCAATGCTACTAATAAGCTCTAAGCTAAAGGTAGATATACCATTTGCAAGATATTCTCTATAGGTATTACCTCGTTGAGATACATCGTTTTTGATATTTTCATTTTCCATAACTGGTGCAAATACTTCTTTTAGCATAACTGTTTCACTAATATTATGTTTTTCTGCTAATCTAGCAATATAACTTAATAGGCTTTCTACATAAGGTGTGCCAATTCCAATCGGTTCAATATTATATAACTCTGTTCTGGTGGATAAAAAATTATCTACTATCCTTTGTTCATCTGTTAAACTGCTTATATATAAATTCATTACTGATTCCTCCTGATGTATGATAATGCGTTAACAAGTAAATCTAAGAAATAAAAAATTGAGCAGGAAATACCCACTCAATTTTTTCTAATATATTATAGCCCCTAAGCTTAGGCTAACCCTACAGTATCCCTTTCTGGTTTTCTAATTCCCGGCTTAGGATTATTTTTTCTTTTTGGTTTTTCATTATCTTTCTCATTTTTAATTCCCAGCAAAGTTTGAAGCTCTTTTTTGTCTTTTGTATTATCACTGAAATAGGATTCACCTGTGATTGCCTCATTCGCTAGTGTTAAAAGCTTTTTCGTTTGTAAAACATTTCTTTTCAAATTTTGATAGGTGATAGTTTTCTCCTCTCTTTCTAGAGCATCTGAAAGGCATCTTTGTAACCAATTCTTTAAAATACCTGCACACCCAATAGAATTCTCATATATATATTCCGAGTACTTCTTTAAATCAGGTTCCTTCTCCACAGGTAACAATTTCTGAAAGGTCAATAATAAAGCTTGAAAGTACCTTCTATCTTCAGCATTGGTATAATCATATCTCGGAAAGTGAATTTCCTTAACCCTTCTAGATAACTGACCATCTAAATTGAAAACAGCATTTAAATCATAAGTCCCAAATAAAACAATTTTTGTGGTACTCATGTTTGCTAATGATTTAATAGAATTAAATTGTCTCTGGTTCTGTTCACTGCTACCCCTTTTTTCTGAATTAATTTTAAAAAAGTGCTGTGCTTCATCAATTAGAAGTGCTTTTGTTTTCCTGTTAAAAAATGCACTCTCTATTGATCTACGTAGCTCTGGCGCAGTATTTGCATTAAGGGGGTTGTTACTGTTACTTTTCTTATTTTTCCTATTTTTCTTTTCAATATCAGTAACATCAATCTTATAGTCAATTAATGGATCCTTTAATGATGAAAGAACTCTATAATAGAAATCTTTCCAATTGAACTTACCTAAATCTGGATTTGGAAGCTCAATGCCAGAGATAGGGATAATGCTTCTATCTTTCTCAGTTTCTTCTTTCATATCTTTAAGAACAGATAACGTCGTTGCAGAAAAAAGTCTGGATTTCCCAACTCCTGATGGGCCAACAACCATAATGATGTTTTGTGATCCTTTATAAATTTCATTTTTTAATTCATCTGAAACTTGTTTCATTTTTGTATGACTAACAGTAAAATCATTAAAAAATTTTTCTCGTTCTTTCTTAGATTTTGTTAAAAGCTCTTCTTCAAATAATCTTTGTTTTTTTGTCACCTAAACTAACTCCTCTCAGTCCCACGATCATCATATACGGTCTCTGAACAATTGAATCCCCCATAGTTACTTTATTTAATTAGGTGTTTCTTCATTATTAATAATCTTTAAGTCAGGCCTTACAGCTTATAATTTTGTCCATTCTCCGTCTTACCATTTAAATACTTGTAACACTAAGTTGGCATCGAATCCATTGATTATTAACATACGCATATAATATTCCAGTATTGAGCGGATCAAATTTAACCTCAACCTTAGTATACTCAAGCATTGGATTGTTAAATTGTTTGCACCAATAATATAAATAGTTTAATTTAATCCCCCGTCTTGGATGAACTTTTCTAGTTTTACCTTTTGGAGAAGGTAGTGTCATCAAAATAAATGTTTCGTCATAAGGAATATAGATATTCGGATGTCCAGATACCTCAAAAGAATTAAGAAATGCTTCTTTGGGACTTTGTTGAAGTGATGGATTTATATAATTGTCATATACATAATTAATCCAATTTTCAAGTCGTTTATTTAAGGTCTCAAGTGTCCATACTACATGGTTTTTAGGGTTCACAGAATTATTAACCTGCTGTACATTTCTTGTGTTTCCCATAAGGTTATGGATAAGGCATTTATTTGTTAATCCAAATAATCTTTCTACCACATTATTAGACCCCGCCTTTGCAGGTGGTCTTTGTTGCATATGAATTCCATAAGTTTCAAGAAAAACTTCAAAATCAACACTATTAAATTCCTTTCCACCATCTAATACTAAAGTTTTTGGAAGTCGGTTATATTTTTTTACACACTTCCTAATAACCATCATACAACTATTGTAAGAGGGTTCTTCAAAGGTTAGATAAAAAGCAAGAACCCTTCTTGAATAATCATCAATCATTAGTGTTAACCAAAGTTGCTTAGAATGCCTACCATCAATATCTACTTCTATATCTAATTTAGTATGGTCAATGTATACTAATTCGAAAATACCTTCAGCATGTTTCAAATTAGTAAATTCTAGTTCTTTATAAAATCCCTCATATTTATATAAGGTTCTTCTTTCCTTTCCAAGCCCATACTTTTGCTCATTTGTAATTCCATTTAATGAATCTTCTCGTTTATTCTTAGATTTTGATGAAGGGTATTGTTCAAGTAATCTTTTTCCTTTTGTCACCTATATCAACTCCCCAAATATCTCAAGATCGTCATCATCATAAATATCATCTGTTTCATTAGAATTACTGTCATTCACATTTTCATCATTTGAACTATCGTTGCTTCCATAAACCTTTAATTCTGGATTAGTTGAAGATAAATTTTCGTATACTAATTCCTCTTCTTTTAATTCAGATTCAATAATATATTGTGCAATCATTTTTGCTGTCACTGTATTGTTTTGTGAATATAATTTATTCTTTTGCCTGATTTCTTCTGTAATAATTTTCATTTGTTTTTCACTTTTACCATATAAATATTTGTAACCTTCAGATTGGCATTCTACCCATTGATCTCCTACATATGCATATGCAATTCCAATATTGAAAGGATCATATTTTACTTCAACTTGGAAATTTTCAATTTTTGGATTTCTGAATTGGTCACACCAATAATATGAATATGATAATTTAATACCTTTACCCGGATGTACTTTTCTAGTTTTCCCTTTTGGAGATGGTAATGTCATTAAAATAAAAGTATCATCATAAGAAATATAGGTTTTCGGACGACTTCCAGAAACATTAATTGATTCTTCATATGCCTCTTTTGGACTTTGATGAAGTGATGGATTTATTTTATTGTCATAAACTCTATTAAACCAGTTCTCAAGGGATTCATTTAAAGTTTCTAGTGTCCAAATTGCATGGTTTTTCGGATTTACTGATTTAGTAACTTGTCTTACATTTTTTGTTAATTGCGTGTTTCCAGCAAGGTTATGAATAAACAGTTTATTAGCTATTCCGAATAATCTTTCCACATCATTTCCATATCTTGATTTTGCAGCAGGTCTCTGCTTCTTGTGAACACCATAAAAGGCCAGTAAAGACTCAAAATATACACTATGAAATTCTTTTCCCCCATCCAGAACAAGGAAGTTAGGAAGTCGGTTATAATTCTTTACACATTCTCTAACAATCATCATACAACTGCGATATGAAGGTGGTTCAAATGTTAAATAAAAGGCAAGTACCCTTCTAGAAAAGGCATCAATCATCACGGTAAGCCACGGCCGCATGGTCTTATGACTAGTAAGTTTTAATTCAATATCCAGCTCAGTATGATCAATATGCGCCAGTTCGAAAACACGCTCCCCATGCTTTGGAGTAGTAAATTCTAATTCAGTATAAAATTCCTCAAACTTATATGCTGCTCGTCTTCCTTTTCTAGATTCTTCTACCTCATATTTAGATAGATTATTAATCGCGGTACACAATGTTTGGTATGATGGTGGATCAATATTAAGTTCTTCACATTTAACTAACAATTCTCGATAAACTTGTTTCGCTGTTTTAGACTTTATGTTTTTATAACTTTGATTAATTACATCATTCATTATTTCTTCTGTTTCCGGTGGCAATTTCGAATTTTTATTTCCTTTTTTTTTTGTTTTGGGAAGAAGTCCGACAAAACCATTTCCATATAATTCTTCTGCATCATTGTATTTTTTTACCCAATTTCTGAGACTTCTTCTAGTAACATTTAAATCAACATTTTCTCCGTTTAGATATTTTGTAACAATTTCATATTTCTTATTTGCCTCTTCTAAGTCCTTTTCACTAGCTTCTGCAATCATCTTGTTTAATTTATTACTTTTTTTATTGTTATTACTTTCCACAGCCTTTATATAACCTTCTGATATATAGGATTCAAACAAGTGGATTGGTAATTCAGCATGTTCATTTGTACTTTTTGAATATAAAAACACTTTTTTATTGCCACTGTCGTAATTTAAGATAGTCCAAGCACTATCTCCCCATAAAATACTGTTCCCGTTTTTTATTTCAATCATCTTAGGTGAAATTCTTTTTCTACTTGATTTTTCAATTATCGAAAAACCCTTATGCTGTTCTTTATTTAAATATACCTTTACACTCTCTGGTTCGGTTATTAAATCGTTGTACAAATCAATATAGATGATGTTATTTGCTATTAAGTCATATATATCATCAGAGGTATATTGTTCCTCTGCATTTTGAATAAGCTCTAGTATGGTTATACCAGGCGCTGATATTATTGCCTCCTTAATCTTTGCAATAATTTGTTCTTCGGGTATATGCCCATTGGTAATATAATCTTCCAGAAATTCAAGGTTACGTTGAAGTATCCAATTAATCTCAGATGACGAACGTACAAGAAAATCCAAACCAAACTGTATTGCATAATTTTTTCCGAGTGCGAATTCCCATCTTCCATTATTTCTAAAATATCTATCAGGTTTTTCCTGAGACTTCTTAATAAGATGTTCTTCTGTCTTGCACTCTACCCAATAGGCTCTTTTCTTTTCGATCACAAAAAAATCTGCTGTATACCAATAAGCCATTTTTCTATTTTTATCTTTCTTACTTTGAAAATAATTCATTTTTATTTTGGGTGGTTGATCATAATACTCCAAAACATCATCATTAAATTCCATCATATAGATAGTTGGTAATTCAACCTTATGGCTCTCAAATTGAATGGTTACTCCCATCTTTTTACTACTATACCTTCCGCTAACGTTATTTCTACCTCCCCCGACCCGTCTTGCTGGTGGAGACTGTCTTATCCGTTGAATTTCCTTCTTTGCTTCTTCCGTTAAGTCCATTCTTGCTGCCCAATCTTCAAACTCACTGGAACTCATCATTGAAATATATCCTCCTATTCTTATACTCATAACCACTTTGTACTAATAAAAATTTCCAATAATCTTGCAAAACCTTTTCTTTTAAAACTCCAATCTTGTTAACCTTTTCTTCAATTTTTCTACGACTAGGATATAATCCTTCATTTTCCAACTCATTAAAGGCTAGCTTAATTTGTTCTTTTAACTTTTTAATTCTCAGCTCTGACTTTTCTTTTATATAGTCGTAATATCTCCTCGATATTTGTTTACAAAGATCCGGAAAGTTTCTGTACAATACCCTCTTATCCCGACCAATTACTTTTGCAACTGAATTCATCGAGATAGGAGTTTCTGTACTCAAATGTTCTATCAGTTTTTTCTCAATTACATCGTAATTAAGTGGTTTCCGAGTTTGTTTTGTTTCATTATTAATGACCTGCCTGTCATTAATTTGAAATATATTAACATCTAGTCTTTGAGATTCTAAGAGGAAATCTAAAATTTTTTTATTTAATCTAAAACATATTTTAAGTATGTTATCTAAAGAGGGAAAGTTTTGACCATTTAGCCAATATCGGAGAGTGCTTTTTGGGATACTTAGGTATCTTGAAAAACCTGCAACATTATTTGAAAAACATTCTTCATTTATTTCGTTCAATTTACTTATAAATGTATGCTTAAAACTTTGAACGTCTATCTTGTTATGATTTATTGATAAAATATCTTTCAAATTTTCATAAACATAAAGTTCCCACCTAAATTTTTCTAGATTGATCCTTTTGCTTTCGCTATCTTGGGCTAATATAGAGAAACAATTTGGACAATAGCCGGGAACCATTTGTCTACGTATGATATCAACTTTCTTTTTACATATAGGACATCTATCAATCAAAAAACGACTATGCTTTTTGCAAATCTCTACAGGTTTTAAATGCCATATCAGTGGATAATAAATAACCTCTCCATTTTTCTCCCAAGTTCTAATACAGTCAGGACACCAAGTAAGTGTATCCTTCAACAAATTTCTCAATGGAATGAATTCTTTTAGGTTGTACAAGGTTAAATTAATTAGGTCATCTCTGGATGTTAACTTTTCAACTGTCCATGCAAGTTCAACAGCATTTTCCATGTATCCATTTACAGTTTTTGCCTTTTCATAAAAACGGTTCCCCCCCATAAGCTGAAGCCCGTTCTAAATAACCTTTATTCATTTCAGGAAAAATCATCTTATTAAATAAATGACCAACAGATATGTTATGTTCATATGCTACCCTAATTAAATAACTGCTCAGGCTTTCAACTAACTCAGTTTGTAAACCAATTGGTTCAATACTGTATAAATCACTTCTAGAATCTAAATTTATTTCTATCATTCTATTACACCCCATATATTTAATAGACTAATAGTTATTATTGCCATATAGAATATTTAAATATGCACCTTTTCCTTATCAGGTCGTTTCACGGGCATAAACGGTCTGTTTAGGGCTTTATTTGGATTAAAGTAAGGTATTTTTGTATTTATTCACACATGAAAATAAGGTCTAAATATACGATTAAAGTACATTTAGACCTTATTTTTAAAATTATAATTAGCTATTCGAATAGCTTTTTTAATAGAGTATAATACTTAAAATTATCTTAGGAGGTTGAATAAATGCTATCATTTAGAGCTGTTTTTACTATGGAAGAGGAAAAAAATAATTATAATCGT
Source organism: Virgibacillus alimentarius (assembly GCF_017874635.1). NCBI lineage: Bacteria > Bacillati > Bacillota > Bacilli > Caryophanales > Bacillaceae > Virgibacillus > Virgibacillus alimentarius. Next base: position 1,301 of record NZ_JAGIKX010000016.1, on the reverse strand, counting down.
GTAGATGTAACTTGGTACGATTGTCCAATTGACGAACCGTTTAACTATGAATACTTCGAAAATGAATCAAATAGCTACATTGCATGGACAGAGGACCTTATTAATTTTCACCGATGGATTTTTAAATATTTTTATCAAGGTTATGTACTCCAACAATTTGAGTTGATCATATACCAAGACCATAATCAGACTGAAGATGAAGTCCTATTCTCGATTCCATATTTTAATATTAAATATAAGGATTGTTTAAATATAATTCACGATGGATTAGTTAATTATAAAAGAGAAATAGTAGAAATTAACTTTATTAAATCGGTACAAAATTATGAGCATATTTTAAATAGAATCATTCTATTTAAAAATCATTGGTTAAGATTGGCAAATATAAGTAGTAACAAAGAAAATGAATTAATTGAGAATGACCTTATATTTGACTTACCATTCCTGATATATTTTGCAAATAGCATAGAAGAATTTAAAGAAATAATTAATAAGGTAATCAAGCATTTCAATGGTATATTTAAACTATTAAACAAGAATAGTAATGACCGAAACGTAAGAAAGGTCAAAAATATATTGGTACTACTATTAGATGATTTAAGAAATGAGGAAAGAAATATAAATGAATTTAGTTGGATGTTTAAAATCAATGGGAATAAAATTTATAAAGAAAATAAAGAGGATATTGAACTACATCTTCCACTCGAAGAAGAATTCGATGATAATTTACCCCTCTAATTTATATTAAACTATATTGGCTGTCCAAACTGAACTTAACGGCTCTTTGGGCAGCCTATTTTTATGATAAAAATGATTAATTACCTACCCTTAATGACCTCTTTGCTGTTCTAAAACATATCGCATGATTATTGCGGATGAATTGAGCCACTTGTGCGGAGTTTTGAGCCAGTGATTGCGGAAGATAGAGCCACCGTTTGCGGACGGGAGAGCCAGCAATATAAATAAGAACAACCTCTTGTATAATAAAAGTTGCATGCAATCAAGCAGGACACTATTGTGGATTTAAAATAAAGTCACGACGTTTATAAAAAAGTTGCGAAACTTTACACTTAATTAAGTAGTTCAGTGTAAACTGAATTTATAGAAATAAATGAAATGATATATGTAAATTGTGAATGAATTCACTTAAACTAATTGGCAGTTTAGTTCAATAAGTATTTTCACATAAGCCCCTAAATGAATTTGGACACTAAGAGTTAATTATAATATACTATTTAGTGTCAAGGAGGCTAACATCATGAAACGAACAAAATATTCAAAGGAATTTAAAATACAGGTTA
>NZ_JAGIKX010000015.1:0-59831 GCF_017874635.1 Virgibacillus alimentarius | reverse complement strand
GTCACACCTGTTCCCATACCGAACACAGTAGTTAAGCTCTCCAGCGCCGATGGTAGTTGAGGCTTTGCCTCCGTGAGAGTAGGACGCCGCCAGGCGATTTTAAACCCATTCCACAGTAGCTCAGCGGTAGAGCTATCGGCTGTTAACCGATCGGTCGTAGGTTCGAATCCTACCTGTGGAGCCATGGAGAGCTGTCCGAGTGGCCGAAGGAGCACGATTGGAAATCGTGTAGGCCGTTCACGCGGCCTCGAGGGTTCAAATCCCTCGCTCTCCGCCACATTACATAGATTGGCCCGTTGGTCAAGCGGTTAAGACACCGCCCTTTCACGGCGGTAACACGGGTTCGAATCCCGTACGGGTCATCAAACTACTTTATTGGAGGATTAGCTCAGCTGGGAGAGCACTTGCCTTACAAGCAAGGGGTCGCAGGTTCGAACCCTGCATCCTCCACCATGAAACTGTAATTTAATATTATATCGCGGGATGGAGCAGTCTGGTAGCTCGTTGGGCTCATAACCCAAAGGTCGCAAGTTCAAATCTTGCTCCCGCAACCAAATTGGTCCGGTAGTTCAGTTGGTTAGAATGCCTGCCTGTCACGCAGGAGGTCGCGGGTTCGAGTCCCGTCCGGACCGCCACTTTATAAGACTTATACATATATTTTCATTAGAAATACTTAACCAAAATATAAAAAAGGCTCGGTAGCTCAGTCGGTAGAGCAAAGGACTGAAAATCCTTGTGTCGGCGGTTCGATTCCGTCCCGAGCCACCATTTTAGCATTTTCTTATCTTTTAATTATGGAGGGGTAGCGAAGTGGCTAAACGCGGCGGACTGTAAATCCGCTCCCTCTGGGTTCGGCAGTTCGAATCTGCCCCCCTCCACCATTCTATTATATAGGGGTATAGTTTAAGGGCAAAACTACGGTCTCCAAAACCGTCGCTGTGGGTTCGAATCCTACTACCCCTGTCATTTATTTTATATGGCGGTCGTGGCGAAGTGGTTAACGCACCGGATTGTGGCTCCGGCATTCGTGGGTTCGATCCCCACCGGTCGCCCCATAATCATTGGGCTATAGCCAAGCGGTAAGGCATCGGGTTTTGATCCCGTGTAGCCTAGGTTCGAATCCTAGTAGCCCAGCCATTACCGCGGAAGTAGTTCAGTGGTAGAACACCACCTTGCCAAGGTGGGGGTCGCGGGTTCGAATCCCGTCTTCCGCTCCAAGACTTTATTAAAATGGCGGCATAGCCAAGTGGTAAGGCAGAGGTCTGCAAAACCTTTATCACCGGTTCAAATCCGGTTGCCGCCTCCAAATTATCGTATTTTATATGCCAGTGTGGCGGAATTGGCAGACGCGCGTGACTCAAAATCACGTTCCTTACGGAGTGCCGGTTCGATCCCGGCCACTGGTATCGGAAATAGATTATAAATTAATTTCGAACGTTTCTAGTAATCTAACTAGAGCGTTTTTTTTGTACATTCAGTAACTAGCTTCTCTTTCTTGGCTCTAAAATATATACATTTTTTATAATAAAGATAAAGGAATATTCTTGCATTTCATATTTATATCCCACAGAATGAATTTACAGAGAGAAGGGATTTATTTGATTGTCTTTCGTTGGGCTATATTTTTGATTGGAATGATCATTTTTTCTTTAGGAATCACGATGACTATTAAGGTGCAGTATTTAGGCATTCATCCATGGGATGTTTTAAATGTGGTACTTTATGAAAAAATTGGTTTATCAATTGGTTCGTGGGCAATAATTATAGGTGCACTATTGATTGTGATTACTTGGATAATGGATAAAAATCACATTAAAATTGGAACTTTTTTAAATGCATTTATGGTTGGTTTATTTGTCGACTTCTTTTTATGGCTGGATTTTCTTCCTAGTGCGATACATTCTTGGATAGATATTTTATTTATAATTACAGGCATTGTCGTAATGGGAATTGGGGGAGGAATATATAATGCAGCAGGTGTGGGTTCAGGGCCGAGGGATGGCTTCATGTTATCCATATCTGAAAGATTAAATATATCTATTAGAAAAATACGAATTATAACGGAGAGTCTTATTTTATTAATCGGTCTTCTTTTAGGCGGCCCTGTTTTTATTTTTACTGTTATTTTCACATTCATTCAGAGCCCCATTTTCCAGTACACTTTTTTAAAATCTAGTGCTTATATTCAAAAAGTGGGAGAGAAAAAGAACGTTTCTCAGGCATCCGCTGTTAAATAAACAACTTCCCTATTATTATTCTAAACATAGCAAACAAAAATCCCTATTTCACTAATAAAGTAGTGAAATAGGGATTTTTGATGTATTTACATCGTATGTAGTGGAAACGAAGTATCAATATCCACAGAATTAGTAGAGGTACTCCATTCATTAGATTCAGAGGGTTGAGATGTATCTAAATCGTATTCTGTTATAACATCTTGTAACCAGAACCATGTTATGATTAAAGCTATAATGGTAAAAGCGATTATGATAAAAATAGCGACTTTTCCTTTCAACTGCAACCCTCCTTTAGCATCTAAATTAAGATTATCAAATCTAACGACAACTGTAAATATCAACCTTCCAATTTAAAAGTCATGATCCCTTAAAACTAACGAAGGCATATCCCTCATTGGTTCACATTTTCTTAATGTTATTTTACTGGATTGCCTCAGTTATATTGTAGTCAGCAATATCGATGTCTAGTTCTTTCCCAAGCGCTAATTTAGCAAGTTCGTTTCCTATATATGGACCCATTGTAAGTCCAGTGGCCCCTAGTCCATTGGCAAGCAGAAGCCCAGTATAGCCTGGGAGGGATCCTATAACTGGTAAAGAACCGGGGGTAAATGGTCTGAAACCAACCCTTGTTTCCAGTACGGTTCCTGTTGCTAAATTTGGTGCAACTTGTAATGCTTTTGTCAAAACTTCCTCTAAACCGCCAGCAGTAATGCGATAATCAAAGCCGACATCATTTTCATGTGTGGCACCAACAACGATCCGGTCGTCAAAGGATAATAAATATTGATTATTCGGAGGCATTACTACAGGCCAGTTTCTTGTGTTTACGTTGGGCATTTGAATATGCATGATTTGTGCTCTTTGGGCTGTAACAATAAAATTTATGCCTAAAGGTTTAATCAAATCGCTCATCCATGCTCCTGAAGCTGCTATGACGGTATCTGCAAATATTTTATGATTATTTACGATAACACCAGTAATGTTAGTTTTCTCAAATAAAAGACTAGCATCGCCTTGGATTATTTTTGCTCCATGCTTTTTAGAAGCATTTAATAGAGCGTTTCGAAGTGCACGTCCATCAACCCGTGCAGCACCGCTTATATGTACCGAACGATATTCATCTGATAAAAGAGGAAATAATTCTTTGGTTTCCTCTTGATTTAACAATGTAACATCGCCTATTTCACTAGCTTCTTCACGTCGTTTTAATGCTCGTTCCTTCATTGCTACGAGTTTCTTTTCATCCGTATGAATACTAATTGCACCTACACGATGGTATCCAACATCTGTTTCTCCATCCTGAACAAGAGATTCGATCAGTTTCGGATAGATGCGTGCACCATTTTTCGCGAGATGGTACCATGCTTTGTTCCGTCGTTGAGATAGCCAAGGACAAATAATGCCAGCTGCAGCGTCTGTTGCCTGTCCTTTGTCCTTACGGTCGATCACTATAACATCTGCTCCGGTCTTAGCGAGCTGATATGCTGTTGTTGCACCAAGTATACCGGCTCCAATTACAACATATTTATTCATATATACATCTGCCTCATACCATTTAATTGATTGATCATCTCTCATTTCCCCCTATTATTATGTTTACTTTGAGTCACCCACCACTTATTCCACCTCACGGTCTAATTGAAGTGGGGGTTCGGTTACTGTAGTTAATCGATTCGCTTCATTACGAAGGTTTATACTTGTGTTAATATCTCAATCATGTATTGCATTTTGGACCATTCCTGTCACGTAATGCAAGTTTCTCAACATCTTTGTTTTTTTGATTTAGGCGGATAAGAAATTTATATGTTTTATTGACCAACATGTCTTCACCCTCGTTAACAGGAATGTTTGTTCTCATTATACCACAATAGTGTTTGTTTAGAGGAAATATTATAATTGTATGGAGTCTTCTACGCCTAAAATGATAAAAGCGATTATCCTAAATGTAAAATAAATCGTTTAGTATTGCTTTAATTTACGGTCATCGTTATGATAAAATTTGAAATGTATAAGCTTATGAAAATCATCAGAGAAGGAATACCATGTAAATTGCTATCCAATACGTAATTATTTATGGTAACCTTGTATGTAGAGTATTATCAATAAATAAAGTGGGGTATATGAAGGAGAATAGCTATGGAAAAGACATTAATTATCGGTCATAAAAATCCAGATACGGATTCGATTTGTTCAGCTTTATCCTATGCTGACTTAAAAAACAAATTAGGAGTTAATGCTGAGCCGGCAAGGCTTGGGGAAGTTAATAAAGAAACACAATTTGTTTTGGATTATTTTAAAAAAGAGGCACCAAAATATATCGAATCGGTAGATAATGATATAAAGGATATTATTTTGGTCGATCATAATGAATTTCAGCAAAGTGTTGACAATATACAAGACTTACGTATTTCTGAGGTGATTGATCATCACCGTATTTCAAATTTCGAAACAAAAGAACCGTTATATTTTCGTGCAGAGCCAGTTGGCTGTACAGCTACTATTTTAAATAAAATGTATAAAGAAAATAATATTGAAGTTTCAAAAGACATAGCTGGTCTATTATTGTCGGCTATTATTTCCGATTCTTTATTACTAAAATCACCAACCTGTACAAAAGAGGATGTAGATGCAGCCTACGAATTAGCAGAAATCGCAGGGGTAAATCTAGAAACGTATGGACTTGAAATGCTGAAAGCCGGAGCAGATTTAAGTGATAAATCAATTAGAGAATTACTTACCATGGATGCCAAAAATTTCTCTCTTGATGGTGCAAACGTAGAGATTGCTCAAATAAACACGGTTGATGCCAGCGAGATCTATGAAATGCAAACAGATATAGAAGCTGAAATTGAAAATATTGTGAAGGAAAAAGATCTGGCGTTATTTTTGTTTGTTGTAACAGATATTTTAAACAATGATTCAGAAGTACTTGCGATGGGGAATGCAAAGAATAATGTTGAAAAAGCGTTTGGTGAAACACTAGTTAATAACCGTGCATTTTTAAAAGGGGTCGTTTCACGCAAAAAGCAAATTGTTACAAAATTAACGGATGCATTTACAAACTAAGCTACATCAAAAGACTATATCATAAGGGAATGATCTGTTCCCTGTGATATAGCCTTTCTTCGTTTAAAACTAAAAAGTTTCTCCTAAATCAGGAGAAACTTTTTTGCTATTGTTTTATAACATTTACTGCTTGTGGCCCACGAGCACCTTCTTCAATTTCAAAGGTAACTGTTTGACCGTCGTCTAAAGTTTTAAAGCCTTCTCCTTGAATTGCGGAGAAATGTACAAATACGTCATCTCCGTCTTCAACTTCTATAAAACCGAAGCCTTTTTCTGCATTAAACCATTTTACTTTACCTGTGTTCATCTTTCATTCCTCCAAGTGTAATTATCACATTTATTGTTATTTTGTTCTGCTGAATAGTTCAAGACGATAACCTTTAAAAGTTATTTATAGCGCAATCGAACAATATTTATTGTTAGTATAGCCCACTAAATAAGCAATTATACATTTAAAAAATCAATGCCCCATAAAGTTTAGTGTTTGTGTAAAACATGAATAAATGCACCTCATGGGTTTAAAGCTATCTATATAATGGAGAAAAGGAGGAATAAGCATGGGTGGAAAACCAAAAGGTCCGAAACAGCAGGAACATCCTAATCTACCACGAAGCCCGCAGCAACCATATGGAGAGCCACTTGATGGTTCAAAAAAAGTCAAAAATAGAAATCATTCGCGTCAAAACAAAGGTGCATCGCATGATATGTAATGAATACAATGAATTATATTTTGAAGGCAGTTTTAAACTGTCTTCAAAATGCATTAGATCAATATTTTTTCGCTTACACCTTGACTATTTTTAATAAAACATTATATAATATAATTTGGATCGAAAAAATAATAATATGGGGCATTAGCTCAGTTGGGAGAGTGCTTGCGTGGCACGCAAGAGGTCATCGGTTCAAGCCCGATATGCTCCATCCCTCTTAAACGCTTATACATCTAGGTGTGTAGGCGTTTTCTTATTGAATCAAATTACTAAAAATATTCTTTGTTATCTGGATGTTTGGCATCCATCATGAGCACATCGTGGAATAAATATTGTATCCGGTAGCAGCAAAAGGGGGGTTTTGCTCTCGTGCCCGTTTAAAAATTAGCAAAGGACAGGTAGTATTTTTTGAGAAGTTCGCTCAAAAAATCTCCACCTTAAACCCTTGCTAATTTCCATTTTGTCCGCTGCAATTTTCGTACCGAAAGCCGTACTCAGCAAAACTAAAAATAGCACGCTTTCGGTATTTTAGTTTAGCGGACAAAACCACTCAAAATAAAAAAGATACAAGAAAAATCTCTCGTATCTTTTCTTCAACAAACGCGCCCGTTCGTAATATAAGGTTAACCAGATATTTCTGGTTGACCTTTTCTTATAGGGTCGTATTATAACGGTAGTCGGGGTAGAACGTAGCGCCCGTGGGACTTGATCCCGTCCGCAAAACTGTTCACCCCCTACTTGTATAAACATGTTTTGGGCTGGTTGGGACAATGATCCCGTTTAACAAGAGAACCTATGACATTACAAGCAGCTTTAGGGGTTACCGACTAATTTATTACTTTTTTGAGGAGGAGATTTAAATATGAATCCAGTTGTAGGTTTGGATGTTTCCAAAGGAGAAAGCCAGGTTCAAGCCTTTTTAGATAAGAATCAGCCATATCGTAAGAGCTTTAGTGTTAAACATACTCTAGATGGTTTAGGAAGTTTATTAGAATTTCTAAAAGATATTGAGAAATTGGCTGACGGAAAGCAACCTTCGGTTATTTTAGAATCAACGGGACATTATCATACTCCTGTTATTGAATTTTTAGAGGAACAGCAATATGTCTATATTATTGTTAACCCCCTCATTTCTCATCGATCTAAAAGTACAAATTTACGGAAGGTAAAGACTGACGCAATCGATGCCTATCATCTATGTCAATTATATTATAAAGAGGAGTTAGAGCCGCATAAAAAGAGAGGGATTCAACTCCTAAACCTTCGTATCTTACAAGGCAGCAAGAAAATATTTCAAGCACCGCCGCACAAACAAAGTTGCAGTTACAGTCAATTTTAGATCAGGTATTTCCTGAATACAGAGGTGTCTTTAACAATCTCTATTCAAAAGTATCTTTACAGACTCTATTACATTTCCCAACTTCAGAAGACGTTTTATGTGTGAGTGAGTCTGCGCTAACAGATAAAATCTCAGAATTATGTACAAGGCGCTCAGAGAAATGGGCCGCAGAAAAAGCACTAAAACTGAGAGAAGCTGCATTGCGGAATCCGTTTCAAAACAATTTGTACCAAAGTCATATCTTTAACCTAAAAATGTTTATCAACATTGTTCTTCAATATAAGAGCATCTATCAAAATTAGCAGTAGAAATAGAAGCCCTCGCAAAAGAAATTGAAGAATATCAGATTATCCAGTCTATCCCTGGTATTGGAGAAAAGATTGCGGCAACAATCATTTCCGAAATCGGAGAAATAGAACGGTTTAATCACCCTAAAAAGCTAGTTGCCTTCGCTGGAATAGATCCTAGTGTATACTCTTCTGGCAGGTTTACTGCTTCTATAAACCGTATCACCAAAAGAGGATCCAGCAGATTGAGACAAGCACTATTTATGGCTGTACAATGCGGTATAAGGGATTCCCGTAAACAAAAATCAGGTGATGAAATTATCCCTAGAAATAAAAGACTAAGAGATTTTTACGACAAGAAACGTGAAGAAGGAAAACCCTTTAGAGTAGCTGTTATTGCTTGTGCGAATAAGCTTTTACATTGGATTTATGCATTATTAAAAAATAAAACACCTTTTGAAGATGTAGCTTAAATAGCAATCTTAGGTAAATAGTGCAAATTCTTCCAGTTAAGTAAAGGAAGGTTATTTGGCATACCCAATTTTAGTATATCATGTAAGTTCTATATTTTTCACAGAAAAATATTGACAACTATTAGCTGGTTTAGCTGAATAAGCCACACTATTTAATCTTGCAGGTACCGCGAGTCGATTCAATCGCTTTTATTTTACTAGTTTTCTTATGAATGCTATCTGTTCCCTCCTCTTTAAGGGAGTCAATTTCCCATTGGATTATATATTTATTGGTTTTAGAAATTATTGTTATAATTTCCGCGTCACCACAACACTCTCTTGAGCGTTAATCTATAACTATTTGCTTTGCCTTTTCCTCCGTAATATTTTGATCATTCGATTTTATGCTATTACACCCAGTTAAAATAATAAGAAACAACAAGAAATATATAACAGTTATTTTTTTCATCTTTTAGTTCCTCCTTACTTTAACTCTATAAGCTGAATTGCATCTGATAAAATTTGTATAACAATCTGGGTCGTTTGCGGAAGAACATTATTGATTTTTCAACCGCTTCAGGATTTCATGTTTTATAATCTTTGTGGCTTCGTAGTAATCAATGTTTTCATCTGCTTTTTTCGCATGGTCTATAAGCGAATCAATCAATGGGGCATTGTCTGCATTTTGCACTTTTTTCTCAAATTCCTTTAATTTATCGGTCATTTCTTTCATTCCCCTCGGTTCTATACCTATTCGATTTTATGTATGAATCCATGATGTAGGCAGAGTTATCACAAAGCAACGGAAACCAGTCCGTAAACCTTTCTTCCATTGCATAATCTAATAAATCCATCATCTCTATAATATTATTATCTCGAACAAACTTCATCATTTCACGTATCAATGTATATCTTTCAATCTTTGTAACTTCTAACAACTGACTTAGATCAGCACCACAATGAGCAACAATATCATTTTTGTTGTATTGATATTTCCATATGTGCAAAATACCGAATCATACCTTTTGTATTTGCAACTTTTTGCGGAACAGGAGCATTCAATTTCTTTGTTAAAGATTCAATTTGTTTAAAGCTCTTATTCCCTGGAAACATCATCATTACATGCCAATGGACTTTTTTAAGTTCTCCATCTGGGTTAACATCTTTATCATGTAACGGACTTTCAATCCAAGGTGTACGCAGTTCACTAACTATTTCACGCCAATTTTCAGGCGCACTTTCGGGATAAACAACAAAAGTCCAATTCCTTACACGTTCATCTTTTTATTTTTGTTATTAGACATATTATTTTGGTGTATAATAACTGTACAACAAATTATTGGTAGCTTTTTAATAGGGAAATGGAAATAAACTTTCATAAGATTTAATTACTTTAACAAGATAATGGTTGATGTGATGCAAACAATATTACCGAAATACCAATTTAACATATTCCAGCACCTACTAATCATGTAAGTCAGTTACTGTTTATCAATGCCCCATCCCCATAGAACAGACAAAATAACATAAGTACTGAAAATTTAGTAGGGGAAGGCAAGCCCCTACTAGGAAACTTTAATTTATGTTTGAAAAATGTATGCGAGCCTTTTCTGCGATATCTTCTGGTATCTTATATGTTAATGGTTCTTCTTGAAGCATTTGGAAAAAATTTATGTCACTGGTATGAAGGTCACCAAGCGTAAGACGTGGTGTAAGACGTGCATGAATAGGAGTTGCTTCTTTTGAGAAATTCAGCATCATATTAAAGCTTGCAAGTCCTTGCTCGTCTAATGTTGCAAGTATAGCTTGCAGACCTTGAGCAAAGTCATCCCAGTCTTTTTCTTTTATATCTTGAAATGAGATTTTGTTAGGAAAAACAGCTATAAAATCGTTGTGTGCTTTTGGAGCGTAGGCGTGCATCCAAGCTATATTTCCTTTTTCCCCAATCCAGCGTGTTCCTTCCTTTTTTTCTGTTTCATAGAGATAGGTAAAATATTCTTTATTATGTGTTTTTGTAAATTCTCTTGCTTTTGTTTCCATAAGTCTTTGATAATTTGTTGCAGATTCTGAAACGATGACGTGTAAATGCGGATGAAGAATGCTTCCTCCTGAATACGGCAAGTAATTCCAGTTGATTGAAGCGAATAATGGTTTTTTTTCAACTGTCATTACTTGTTTAATATAAGTTTGTGCGGCTGTAAATGCATCCTTTATCATAGAGTTTGTAAAATCAGAAAGAGGAACATAATGATCTTCGGAAAAAATAACGACTCCATTATGCTTGCTATAAGGAAATAAGTTAGGACAGACGATTGATTGCCCATGAGAAATTCTTCCGTTCTCTGCAATTTCTTTAGGAAAAGTGGGTGTAAGTTTATGTACGTTTTCAGGGCAAAATGGGCAGTTTTTTCCTGATGTTTGTTTTGCAGCTTCTGTATAGTCCGGGGGTGTTAGAGACATACCAGGATCAAAAACAATACGAGATGATTCTTCTGTAAGCGGATCATAACGTATTTCTGTCTTTCGTTCTATTGGGTTTCCTTTTCCATCATAAAATGTAAACCATTCTTCTTTTTTTCGGAATAAGCTATTCATTGGCTACACTCCCTTTTTATTTTTCTATTATATATTATGGAATACCATTAAGAATATATCAATATTTCAGTATTTTAAATAAAATGGCCCTTTCTTAGGAAAGAACCATTGATTACTCTTTATTATATGGATTTATATGAACAAGGACATCTTCAATATCGTTATACTTTGTCAGAAGTGTTTGTTTAATTTCTTTCGCAATATCATGTCCTGCTTTAACTGTAAGTTCAGAATCAACGCTGACTTTAATATCAATCACAACATAACTCCCATGCGTACGTGCGTACATTTGATCGATATGAAGGACACCATTAATTTCTTTAACCGTTTGTCTGTAGTTCATTGCATCTTTCTTATCAAGTACTTTTTCCATCATAATGTTAGAAGATTCTTTGGCAAGATCGTATCCCACTTTGATTACAATAAGAGATACTATAATTCCAGCGATTGCGTCTCCGTAGATAAGAAAGGGGAGGTGATAGTACTCACCCAACATTGCACTCCCAATCCCAAGTAAAGCAGCAAACGATGACAGGGAGTCTGAACGATGGTGCCAAGCTTCACTAATTAGAGCAGAGCTGGTGTATTTTTTACCTAAATAATGCTTGTAATGAAAGAGGGCTTCTTTTACTAGGATAGAAATTATAATGATAATAAGTGCTAATTTCCTAGGGGCGGATGGTGTCTCTCCAAAAAACGTTTTTATAGAGGAAATACTAATTTCGATCCCAACGACAAGTAGTAATAGCGCTACAATAATCGAAGCGATATTCTCCGCTTTCCCATGTCCATAAGGGTGTTCCTCATCCGGTGGCTTAATTGCAATTTTTACACCAAATAGAACAACAATTGATCCAGCGATGTCTGAAGCAGAATGGACGGCATCCGCCAAAAGCGCACGACTTCCCGCAATTACTCCACCAATTCCCTTCATCACTGTAAGTAATGCATTAGCAATAATTCCAACCCAAGTAGCTATAATAATTGGACGAGAATTTTTTCTCAATTGACCACCGCCTTTCATCTTCTATAGCTTATCAAATGAAGTATGAATGGGTCTATAGCAACGTTATTCACTGTACATAACATAGTAATAGATATGCTATAATGTTGGATAAGACTAAAATAAAAGGCTCTTCACAAAGTAGGAGTATTAAATTTTTTGAAAAAATATTTCGATATCATTTTCTCTTTCCTAAATACGTTTTAAAAGAGAAAAATTATTTGTCATATCTTGCAGAAATACAATGGAAGGGGAAAAGACATGTCTGAAAAGATACTTATAGCATTAGGTGGAAACGCAATACTGCAGCCAAAGCAGGAAGCAAATTATGAAAATCAATTAAATAATGTGCACCATAGCACAGAAATGATTGCTCAAATCGTAAAGAAAGGGCATCGTGTGATTATTACGCATGGTAATGGTCCTCAAGTGGGTAATATCTTACTTCAACATGAAGAAGCTAAAGATGTTATACCACCTTTTCCTTTAGATGTATGTAGTGCAGAATCGCAAGGGTTTATCGGTTATATGATTGACCAAGCACTTAAGAATACGTTGCAAAGAATGGGATTGAAAAATCAAGTTGTGAGTATGTTGACACAAACGCAAGTTTCAAAAGACGATGTAGCATTTCAGAACCCGACGAAACCAATTGGGGTCTTTTATTCAGAGGACGAAGCAAAGCAGTTAGCTGATAAGAAGAATTGGGTTGTAAAAGAAGATGCAGGACGTGGATGGAGAAGGGTTGTTGCTTCACCAAAACCGGAGTCCATTTTAGGTTCGGAGGTCATCAAAACATTAACAGATGCTAATGCCATAGTTATTGCTTCTGGAGGAGGAGGTATTCCAGTAGTTAAAAATGAGGATGGTACATTCCAAGGAATAGAGGCTGTTATCGATAAGGATCGAAGTGGTTTTAAATTAGCTGCAGAAGTGAAGGCAGATAAATTTATGATTTTAACGGATGTACCAAACGCCTATATTAATTATGGAAAACCAAATGAAAAGGCGTTGGGAGCAATTACTTTGGAAGAGGCAAAACAATATATAAAGGAAGGCCATTTTTCAGCCGGTAGCATGGCACCGAAAATGGAGTCTGCAATTAAGTTTGCAGAGCAAGGTGGGAAATCTATCATTTGTTCATTAGACCAAGCTGGACTTGCAATAGAAGAAAAAGCAGGAACAATTATATCAAAATAATGAATGGAAAAAGTCAGGTGTTCTTACCTGACTTTTATCAGTTTACGATCCCAAGCTTTTTGAGGCCATTAAATATTCCCGAGTCTAAGACGGACGTCGTTGTATAGGTTGCATAAGGAATAAGCTCTGGAGGGGCATTTTCCATGGCAAAGCCATTTCCGACCGCATTTAACATTTCTTTATCATTCATACCATCCCCAAAGGCAATTGCTTGTTCTTTCGAAATCTCTAAATGAGTAAGTACCTTTTCGGTAGCAGTGCCTTTATTAACATTGTTTCGGATTACATCGTAACTTCCTTCAACCCCTTTTAGATTCACTCGTGAAAGATGCAAGTTTGTATCTAATTCATAAAGTGAGGCTTGGCCCTTAGGTACATTCATAACTGTGATACCTAAGATATTATTCATAACATTTTCTGTGAAAAGTTCATTATACCTAAGTTGAAACGTTTCAATAAATTTTTGAACAACCGGTTTGTCTAATGAAGTAAAATAATTTTTCTCATTTGTATATAAAACCATTTCATGGCCATTCCTTTTGGCAATATCAAGGTATTTTTTAACTAGGTTCCCAGCCATTGGTTCGTTAATAATAATATTGTCTTTATAAATAGCAAAAGCACCGTTGTATCCGATCATGGAGGTAATATTTAATTCTTTAGCAAGGTCTTTTATTTCATGGAGCGGGCGTCCAGTAGCCAAAGAAACTTCCATATTTTGATGCTGTAATTGAGAAATTGCTTCTTTTGTTGATTCAGAGTAAGAGTGGTCAGGTTTTAAAATAGTTCCATCAATATCCAGTAAAAGTAGTTTATATGCTGTCATCATGATCCCCTTTTGTGCATCGTTTTAATTTTATGAACGATTTTACCACAAAATAAGGATATTTGTTAGTTGGTTTTTTTAATTTTTCATTTAAGATATGATGCTGGCTTTTGTCTTTTATTTTCGGATGCTTCTACTATAAGACTTGCAGATGCATCACCAGTAATATTTATAGATGTACGCATCATATCCAATATCCGATCAATCCCGGCAATTAATGCAATCCCCTCTAATGGCAAATTCACTGCTGCTAGGACCATCGTCAGCATAATTAATCCTGCTCCAGGCACCCCTGCTGTACCAATGGATGCAAGTGTTCCAATCAATGCTACCATCAATAGCTGAGAGAACGTTAACGTAGTTCCGAAATATTGAGCAATAAAAACAACGGTAATCCCTTGATAGATCGCAGTACCATCCATGTTTATCGTAGCACCTAATGGCAGTATGAAACTGCTTGTTTCTTTAGATACACCTAAATTTTCCTGTGTATTCTTCATCGTTACAGGTAAAGTGCCCGCACTACTACTTGTGCTAAAGGCGACTGCTGCAGCAGGAAAGATGCCTTTGAAAAATTGAAGCGGATTCATCATCCCAAATGTTTTAACAGCGAAGGAATAGAAAAGCCCTGCATGAATTAAACATGCAACAAGCATTGCAAGAATTAGCTTAATAAGTGGCATTAAAACAGCAAGACCATATTCACCGACTATCGGGGCAAGCAGGCCAAATATACCAATCGGAACAAGTGACATAATAATACCAGTTATCTTATACATGATCTCGGCAAATCCATCAAAAAATTGCTGAACTCCTTTTGCTTTTTCACCAACGATTGTTATGCCTATCCCTATAAATATTGCGAAGAAGATAATTTGCAACACATCACCACTTGCTAAGGATTCAATTGGGTTTGTAGGTATAATATTGAGTAAGGTCTGCACAACCCCCTCTGTTTCAGCGGGTGTTTCAACTGCTTTGGAAAGCTTAAGGTCTGTTCCTGTCCCCGGAGAAAAAATATAGCCTGCCAATAAACCAATAGAAATAGCGATTAAACTAGATAATAAATAGAAGATAATTGTTTTTCCGCCTAAGCGCCCTAATCTTTTAATATCACCTGAACTGGTTACGCCAACGATAATGGTCGAAAGAATTAATGGAATGATAATAAACTTAATCAAACGTAAGAATAAGTCTCCTAGTGGTTGTATGTAATATGTTTTTTCGCCAAAAATCAAACCTGTGATAATTGCAAGAATAAATGCTATTACAATTTGCCAAATTAGACTTTTTTTCATAAAAATAGCCTCCTTTGGTTAAAATAGAGTATGCGTAAACAATACATTTACATCGCCCTCATTTCGAGTTACTATAGTGTATTCACACATCTAGTTGAAAATTCTAAAAAATTAATAATTATAGTTATGCGAATGTGCGTCACTGGACAATATCTCCTGTAAAAGAAGATAAGTTTCATTGACTTTGTATTAAGTCAATTGTAAACTAGATAAAGGAATGTAATTATATATAAGACATATGAGGTGATACCATGATTCAATCTGTGTTAACAATAGGAGCCATTTTAACCGTAGCATCCCTTGTTCTTAGCTTTATTCTTCTTAAAGCGACACCGAAAGAGAAATTTATGAGCTATATCCCAGGTGCGGTATTTTTTGCAGCTGGTTTAATACTACTCTTGTTTGCAACTTTTGGTAAAGTAGAAATTATGGGGGCAGGTTTAGGTGGATGGGGAATCGCTTCTCTATTCGCAGCTGCAATTGGTCTAATCATTACAGCTATTTTGGATTCATTTCAAAATGCAAAGGCATAAAAAAGAGCGATGATCGGGTACCGACCCCCAAAAGTTAGAGTAGAAAACTAACTTTTGGGGGTGTTTTTTATGGCCAAGTATAGTGGGGAATTTAAAATAAAGTTTGTTACCGAGTATTTGTATGGAAATCTTGGATATAAATTATTAGCGAAGAAATACAATATGCCCTCTCAAACACCATTACAAGATTGGGTAAGAGTCTATAAAACACAAGGGATGAAGGGGTTAGAACGAAGAAAAGTGAAGGAAGTGTACTCTGTTCAATTTAAATTAGATGCGATACAATTTAAATTAGATGCGATACAATTTATGTTAGAGACGGGTGCTTCTTATCAGGAAACTGCTGAACAATTTCGATTAAATAATCCTTCATTAATTCACCGTTGGATGAAAACATTTAATGAACAAGGGATAGAAGGCCTGAATCCAAAGTCAAAGGGGCGACCCTCTATGTCTAAAAAACCAAACAAAAAGAAAAACGAAGAGAAAAAACTTACGCGTGAAGAAGAATTAGAACGAGAGAATGAATTACTAAGACTAGAAAATGCATACTTAAAAAAGTTGAGAGCTTTTCGGGAAAATCAGAGTGCCTTCCACGAAAAGCACAAGCAAAAGTGGCATTCGAACTCAAAGAAGAAGGGTTCCGATTAAAAGATGTTCTCCTTGTCGTGGGCACCCCAGAAGCAACATACCATTACCATGTGAAAAATTTTGACCGAGAAAATCCAGATGCAGAATTAAAAAGACGGGTTGAAGAATACATTTACTGGTACAACCATGAACGATCAAAAGAGAAATTGGCTGGATTAAGTCCAGTCGAATACCGAACTCAATCCAGCCAATCAGCTGCATAATCAAAACTCTAAGTAACCACCATCTCGCTCTTTTTTTATAGGTTATTCTTTTGTTTTTTTGATGGAATATGTATACCCACCACGCTGCTCTATTTTACCCTCTTTCATTAATTTGCCCAGTGCTCGCTTCAAGGCTGCTTTACTAATATTAAATGTTTCGCGAATGTCTTCTGGATCACTTTTATCACTAAACGGGATCACACCATTATTTTCTTCCAGCTTTATTAAAATCATATCAGCATCTTCATACATGCTATGCTGTTTTAATGGGCGTAAAGAGACATTTATTGTACAATCATCCTTTACGTCAATAACCCGCCCTTCAACTAATTGACCGAGTCTTGGTTCGATTTTTCTTTCTGTATAATGAATAAATCCACGGTAGCCATCCTCTGTAATTATCGCTGATCCTTCTCTGCTTGTATGATAGACACGCCCCTTAACTGATTTATTTAAAAGTTCATGTGAAGCAAAATTCCATTCGCTTGCAAAAATTTTCTCTGTAGCTGGAATAGCGAGTAAACGACCTTTTCGATCATTACCTAAAGTAACGTAGAGCTTATCACCGGGCTTAGGCCATACATCTTCAATCAATGGAAGATCATCAATTGACACGAGCATTTCTTTTGTTGTTCCTATATTAACGAATACACCAAGCCCATCAATGACTTCAATTACTTTTGCCCAACCATAGATATCAATTTGAATAGCAGGCAAATAGGTTGTTGCAATCAGTTGTTTCTTTTTGTTCTGATACAAGAAGACATCAATTTTTTGGTCAATTGCCAGTTCGCTTTTAGCTTCATTATGATGTAAAAGTGCCTCCATTGTTTTCCTTTTTAAAACATATCCTGTTTCAATTTTTCGATTAACAGTCATTGTTTGAATTGTACCTAGTAAATTACTCATGCCCGATCCTTCTTTCTATATATATTGGAAAAGGGGTACCCATTATAAGGATACCCCTTTGATTTATAAAGTAACACATAAGAATCATTTTATTATTTAACCCAATTTGGGTTGGAAATTTTTGTACTTCATTAAAATTTCACTTTACCGCGGTCTATGTTCCACTGGATGTTCTCTAACTTAAGCAACGTAAGCCCTTCCTGCTCATACGTCCTTGCGACCCCTCAGTCGCGCCAGTGTGAATAAGTATCTTTAAAAACATTACGTAGAATGCCAAAATAACTTATTAGTTACTCAATTATTTTAATATACCATAATAAACTCCCTTTTGTCAATATGGTACGTCAAATATTGGATTTTATTGACACTCTAAAGGATTTTTTATACTATTATTGAATAGCTAAACATTCTTTGAAAACTAAAATGTTTGAAAATAGGCTTTTTTCTAATAAAGGGCAGGAGTTCGGTATGAATGAAGGAGCTTTTAAAATCAAGTAACTGGATTGCGGGATTACAGTGGCTTTTTTTTATTTTCACTAATATTGTAGTTATTCCAATAACTGTAGGCGCAGCTTTTGATTTAGAACAAAACACGATTGTTTCCTTATTACAATTATCGTTTATTGTTACTGGAGTTGCTTGTATTGCTCAAGCTGTATTAGGACATAAACGTGCAATTATGGAAGGACAATCCGGTTTATGGTGGGGCGTATTTTTAACACTTGTTGTAGCTGCTGCTGCGCAAGAGATGCCTCTCTCCGTTTTAGGCGGAAGCTTGGCAGTAGGAGTTATTATATCAGGAATAATCACGATTGTCATTGGATTGACCGGATTAGGGTCCAATTTATCTGGGCTTTTCAACTCATCAGTGATGGGTGTGTTTATGTTTTTGTTTGGCTGCCAATTAATTTCTATTTTTATGAAAGGAATGCTTGGTATCCCTT
Organism: Virgibacillus alimentarius; assembly: GCF_017874635.1. NCBI lineage: Bacteria > Bacillati > Bacillota > Bacilli > Caryophanales > Bacillaceae > Virgibacillus > Virgibacillus alimentarius. Next base: position 41,578 of record NZ_JAGIKX010000015.1, on the reverse strand, counting down.
TTGGTAATCCAGCAGAATCTGGCCATATTCACGTGTCTATTTCATTATTGTCTATTATAGTAGCGGCTTTTGTCATCATTATTAGTGTTAAAGCATCAGCAAATATTCGAAAATATGGATTGCTGATTGGCATTATTATTGGATGGATTGCTTATGTGTTTATTTTCGGATCAGATGCATCAATTAATCCGGAAACATCGTTAGATTTTAAGTTATTTCCACTAGGAAAGCCCACGTGGGATATGGGAATTATTTTAACTGCTGTATTAACAGGTCTGTTAAATACGGCAAATACATTTGGAGCATTAAAAGGTACAGATGCTATGTATAAAACAGATACAGATGATAAACAGTACCGTAACTCTTTTACAATAACCGGAATTTTTACTTGTCTTGCTGGTTTGCTGGGGCTAGTTCCTTATGCTCCATATGTCTCTTCTATTGGTTTTCTTCGTCAGACTGGAATAATTGAAAGAATACCGTTTATCATCGGTGGATTTATGTTTTTTATCATGGGGATTATCCCTCAGATCGGTGCTTTCTTTTCTTTATTACCGCTGAGTATCGGAAGTGCGGTATTATTTGTAGCTTATTTGCAATTATTTAACTCATCATGGGACTTTTTTAAACATGTCCATTTCAATACAATCAATGTATATCGGACAGCTATTCCGCTTTTTGTAGGTATTATTATTATGACGATGCCTGCGAGTTATTTTGAAACACTGCCGAATACGATAAGACCTCTAATAAGCAATGGTTTACTTGTAGGAATAACACTTTCATTAATTCTGGAGAATGTGATTCCATGGGATAAACTAGGAAAGCAACATGAATCAAATCATGAATCTCAGAGAAATATTGTACAGTAGAGTATAGATGAAATGTAAAGAGAGAGGATGCCTTAAAATGGATTTACATTTAAATGGAAAATCAGTTATTGTTACAGCTGCGAGCAAGGGAATTGGTCGAGCAATTGCAACTGAATTCGCACGTGAAGGGGCTAGCGTTCTATTGGCTAGCCGTCAACAAGAAACACTGCAGCATACCGTTACTGCAATAAAACAAGAAACTAACAATGAGCATGTAGATTATGTTGTTTGCGATATGAAAGATGCCCATGCCATAAAGGCGATGGTAGATAAAGCATCTAAATGGAACGGAACTGTTGACGTTTTAATAAATAATGCGGGTGGACCTCCTGCTGGGAAATTTTTAGATATGAAGGATGACGATTGGTACCATGCATTTGAATTAAACTTACTTAGCTTTGTAAGAACTATAAGGGCAGCACATCCTCATATGCAAAAGCAACAATGCGGACATATCGTTAATATTGCCTCATCATCCATCAAACAGAGACTGGATAATTTGGTTTTATCGAATACAATGCGCCCTGGAATTGTTGGCCTAGCAAAAACGTTGGCTCAAGAATTAAGTCAGGATAATATTTTAATTAACACTGTAGGACCAGGCGTTATTGAAACAGACAGAATCTTAGATTTGAATAAGATTAAAGCAAAGCAGCAAGGGGTATCTGAAGAAAGCATTAAGAACGATGCGGAACAGAATATTCCAATCGGAAGATATGGTCAACCAGAGGAATTTGCAAAAGTAGTTGTGTTTTTGGCTTCTGGAGCAAACACATATATAACTGGTCAATCATTAATTGTCGATGGTGGATCTGTTAAAGCGTTATAAGGAAAAATATTATTTATTCATAGCATTTGTTGATACCAAAATAAGACTGATTTGTTAAACACAATCAGTCTTATTTTTAATAAATATTCATGGTACCGATTAAAATGAGAAGAAGCGGCGGTATAAAGGTCATCTTTTGCATTGCTTTATTCTTTGAAAGAATCATACCTATTTTTAAGCCACAAAAAAGGAATGCGCCACTCATTAATGCGATAAAGATTGAAGTTAAAAAAGGTGAATAACCTATAATTGCTGCTGCTATCCCAGCTCCGAAAGCATCTAAAGCGAGTGCTGCGCCAAGTATTAGTGCTTCACCGGCAGAGATTGTTCCTGATTTATCTATATCTGCTTTGTCTGGAGTCTTTAAAACTGTTTTAAAATGATGGAGTTTTTTAGTAGCTTCAGGAATGCTTTCTGTTGGGTTACTTTCTTTTTTCGACCGAATGATATTAAAAAATGAAAAACATCCAAGTAAAATTAAAATAATCCCGCCGATATTGTCAGCTAGGTGCGGAGAAATGACTGATCCTAGAATACTCCCTACTGTCATTGAGAGAGAAACAACAATACCTGAACAGATCATAATGATGCTTAGAGCAAAGAAAGGCACACGAATATTGCGCATTCCATACGTAACTCCAACACTGAATCCATCTACACTAACAGCAATGACTAAAAAAAGTAAACCTGTATAAAAAAGCATTCATGACCATATCCTTTATACATTTTTAAGTTAGTGTATGGTAATATGGGGCAATATGGGTGGGCTATCACCTAATAAAACATAAGGAAAGACTTTAAACTAGCAGATGACGTATAATAAGGTAAAGAATAAATATATGTTTTAAGGAGAAAGGATTTTTATCGTGAGTAAAACAGTTGTATTGGCAGAAAAGCCTTCCGTTGGTCGGGATATCGCGAGAGTGCTACATTGCAATAAAAAAGGAAACGGTTATATGGAAGGTCCAAAATATGTTGTAACCTGGGCACTAGGTCATTTAGTGACGCTTGCAGATCCTGAGGTATATGATAATAAATACAAAACATGGAATTTACATGACTTACCGATGCTTCCATCTAAACTAAAACTTGTAGTGATGAAGAAAACTGGTAAACAATTTAGTATCGTAAAATCACAATTAAATCGAAAAGATGTACAAAATATTGTAATTGCAACGGATGCAGGAAGAGAAGGAGAACTTGTCGCCCGGTGGATTTTAAAAAAAGCGCATGTTTCCAAACCAATTAAAAGATTATGGATTTCTTCAGTGACTGACAAAGCAATACGGGATGGATTTAAACAATTAAAACCTGGAAAGAAGTATGAGCATCTTTACGATTCTGCAGTCGCACGTTCAGAAGCCGATTGGTATGTAGGGTTAAATGCTACCCGTGCCTTAACAACAAAGTTTAATGCACAGTTATCCAGTGGGCGCGTACAAACACCAACCCTTGCTATGATTGCGGCCAGAGAAGAGGAAATTAATAAATTTCAGCCGCGCAAATTTTATGGCATTGAAGCAAAAACAAACCAAGGGATAACCTTTACATGGCAGGATGTAAAGAATAATAAGCGCATTTTTTCAAAGGATAAAGCAGATGAGTTGCTTAACCGGATAAAAGGGAAAACAGCAAAAGTTACGCACATTAAAAAGGAATATAAAAAGAAATTTGCTCCGCAGTTGTATGATTTAACTGAATTACAACGCGATGCAAACCGGATTTTTGGATATTCCGGAAAACAAACCTTATCATTGATGCAAAAACTTTATGAGCAACATAAAGTTTTAACATACCCACGTACAGATTCGCGGGTGATTTCAACGGATATTGTATCGACATTGAAAGATCGCGTTCAAGCATGCGGGGTAGATCAGTATGCAACTGCTGCCAAAAAAATACAGCGCAGTGAACTAAAATTATCTAAAGCAGTAGTTAATAATGCAAATGTGTCTGATCACCATGCTATTATCCCAACGGAACAACCTGTTATCTTACAAGAATTGAATGATAAAGAGAGAAAAATTTATGACTTGGTTGTAAAACGATTTTTAGCTGTTTTATTACCACCTTATGAATATGAGCAAACAACAATCACTGCTGATATTGCAGGTGAAACGTTTACAGCGAAAGGTAAAATAGTTAAGAAACAGGGCTGGAAAGAAATTTACGATTCTCGTTTTGAAGAGGATGAAGCTAAAGAGGAACAACATTTACCTGCTATAGATAAAGGACAGAAATTTTCAAGTGTACGTCTATCGCTGACAAATGGCGAAACGCAACCACCTTCTCGTTTTACGGAAGGTACTTTACTCCAAGCGATGGAAAATCCGGTTCGTTATATGGAAAAAGAGGAACAACATTTAGCAAAAACAATCAATAAAACAGGTGGACTTGGCACTGTAGCTACTCGAGCTGATATTATCGAAAAGCTATTCCATAATGCATACATGGAGACCAGGGGAAAGCATATTTTTATCACATCAAAAGGTAAGCAGTTACTTGATCTTGTCCCGTCAGATCTAAGATCCCCAGCTTTAACAGCGGAGTGGGAACAGAAATTGCAATTGATCGCTGAAGGAAAGCTGAAAAAGGACCGTTTTGTCGCGGAAATGAAGGAATATGCCAAAGATGTTGTTCAAGAAATTAAGGGGAGTGAGTCGAAATTTAAGCATGATAATATGACAGGTACGAAATGTCCTGCGTGTGATAAATTAATGCTTGAAATAAAGAATAAAAAAGGCCGGATGCTTGTTTGTCAGGATAGGTCCTGCGGGCATCGAAAAAATATCGCTAAAGTAACCAATGCACGTTGTCCCAACTGCCATAAGCGTTTAGAACTACGCGGTGAAGGGGAAGGGAAAATGTTTATTTGTAAATGCGGTCACCGTGAAAAACTATCTACTTTTAATGAGCGAAAGCAGCGGGAAAAGAAGCATAAAGTATCGAGAAAAGATGTCAATAAGTATTTAAAAAAACAAGATGATGATTTTAAAAATAATGCCTTAGCGGAGGCACTTGCTAAATATAAAAAATAAAATAAATCTTTTTAAAAATTATGATATTATTTTATACTAAAATACACATCTCCATGATGTGTATTTTTTCATCGCTAATAAAATTGAAAATATTAGATAGGAGTGATGGATTTGCCAGCTAAAACAAAGAAAGGATATTCAAAGCGCTCTTGATTTTTAAACAATTTGGATCTTATTATTACTATTTTTTATATTTTTAGGCATTCCATTAGGACCTGGTGTAACATATTTTCTATAAAAAAGAATGGAAATGACTTTATAGACACTTCCATTTGATAGAAAAAGTGTATTTACGTATCTGTGGTTAATTTTTCTTCCATTTTTTCAAATTGATTTTGTACCGGTTTCTTCGGATTTGAAGTCCACATGCTAACCACAATAACAGCGATTAAACTGAGCGCGAATCCAGGAATGAGTTCATAGAGAAAGTCTGATAATCCCGGTATCAGGAGCCATGTTATAACGGTTACACCGCCGATGATCATTCCTGCAAGTGCCCCCCATTTGGTCATGTGTTTCCAGTATAAGCTTAATAGTACAACCGGTCCAAATGCCGAACCAAAACCTGCCCAGGCATTTCCAACAAGTCCCAAAATCGTATCATTTGGTGTATAAGCAAGGATAACACTGATAATTGCTACGACTAATACAGCCAGTCGACCGATAAGTACGAGTTCTTTGTCGGATGCTTTTTTTCGGAAAAAAGTTCGATAAAAATCCTCTGTCACAGCGCTTGATGTAACTAGCAGCTGAGAAGATACGGTACTCATAATTGCAGCTAAAATCGCAGCCAGGATGAACCCTGTAATATACGGGTTGAATAAGACTTTGGAAAACACAATGAGTACTGTTTCCGGATCGCCAAGCTGTCCAGGGCGCTCGGCAAAGTAAGCCACACCAACAAGCCCCACGAGCATGGCGCCAATGATCGAAATCGCCATCCAGCCAATTCCGATTCGGCGAGCGGTTTTCAATTCTTTAACCGTATTGATGGCCATAAACCGGACAATAATATGTGGCTGCCCAAAATATCCAAGGCCCCATGCCAAGAAAGAAATAATTCCGAGAACCGAGGTGCCTTTGAATAAATCAAGCAATGAAGGGTCAATCTGTTGAATATGGTTCCAAGCTTCTTGTGTTCCTCCAACACTTGTAAACGCAACAATGGGTACCAATATTAATGCGAGGAACATAATAATTCCTTGTACAAAGTCCGTCATGCTCACCGCTAGAAAACCACCAAATAGCGTGTAGGCAACGACTACACCAACCGTTAAAAATAAACCAATATTATAATGCAACCCGAACGCACTTTCAAACAGTTTACCACCGGAAACCATTCCGGCCGTTGCATATAAGGTAAAGAAAATGAGGATAACAATACCGGAAATAAGTCTAAGCATATTAGAGGAATCACGAAACCTATTTTCTAAATAATCAGGAATCGTAATGGAGTCATTTGCAACTTCTGTATACATTCTTAATCTAGGTGCCACAATAAGATAATTCACATATGCACCCAAAGTAAGTCCTATCGCAAGCCATGCACTAGCAAGCCCCGTGGTATACATGGCACCCGGTAATGCCATCACCATCCATCCACTCATATCAGAAGCACCAGCGGATAATGCTGTAACGGCAGGGCCAAGTCCACGTCCTCCTAACATATAATCCGATAAATCAGATGTCTTTTTGTACGACCAATATCCGATTGCTAACATGACGAGCATATAAATGCCTAGTGAAATAAATATTCCTAAATCCACTGAATCGCTCCTTTATTTTCCTGATTAAGGGTTGTTCAAAACTCCGGTAAAAATGACATGTATCTAAATGCATCTAATCTTACATTCCTCTGCTTGAAACTACTACGCCCTCTTGAACTTTACAAACATCTACATCTTCACGCATAATAAGGTACTATTTCTTGGTTCTTTGGGATATGTTATGTCCCTATAATCTCATAACATGGCCTATTCTATAACATTTTACAAAATGGATATAAATATTCATTTTGACGCCAATCAAAGCAGAAGAATATTGGTTTATTTGAAATACTTTTAACTCAGCGTTTAGGCCTATCTTAAATAGGTTTGAACTACTAAACATTACTATTAATTGTTGACCACTTTTTAGGGAGGAGAAACTGTAGAAGAGACAAATCATTGCTTTAGTAATAGCCATTGTATATGGCAGGTTGGAGTTTTTGTGATGTTTAAAATCAAATATGTATACAATTCTTTCCTGAACTGTGTATTTTACACATTCCTTATATTAGTGGAAGTGATTTGATCAGCTACTTCCACTAATATAGGATTATTCTCTTACAATTGATTCATAAATTTCTTCTAAAGACCATATAATTCCTTTTTCATCTTTGTAAACAACATGTTCAGGTTTAAAATGTGCGGGTGAACTAATCCCGGCGGCAGCTGCAACCCGATATAATCCTTTACGCATGGTAATTAAATAGTTAGCTGTTCGATGTTTTTTTTCATCAATAACAAGCGCCTTCTGTAATTGGGGTCCGTTGTAGCTACACCAACTGGACATGCATTTGAATGACATTGTAAGGTTTGGATACACCCTACAGTGATCATAAATCCACGGGCGATATTCACAAGATCTGCTCCCATGGCCAACGCTATTGCAACGCGGTCGGGAGTAAATAATTTACCTGATGCAATAATCGTTACCTGGTCACGAATATCATGTTTTTTTAACGCATGATCTACTAAAGGCAATGCTGATTTAATGGGGAGACCAACGCTATCAGAGAGCTCCTGGTATGATGCGCCTGTTCCTCCTTCACCACCATCAATGGTGATAAAATCAGGTCCATGATCAAGTTCTTTCATATTCTTCGCTAAATCATCTGCTTCAAGATGGCTGCCAACAACAATTTTTATGCCAACTGGCTTTCCAGTGTATTCTCGAATTTGGTTAATAAATTGAAACAGTGAGGGAAGGTCATCATATTCACGGAAGCGATTTGGACTATCAATAGAATGAAAGGGTTTAACCATACGTATTCTGGCAATTTCCTCATTAACCTTTTCAGCATCAATATGACCTCCGCGTGTTTTCGCTCCCTGGCCTAATTTTATTTCAAATGCCTTAATTTGAGGAATTTTGCTTTTCTCTAATAATGCATCCCAGTTGAAGTTTCCTTCGAGGTCACGAACACCAAATAAACCAGGACCGATCTGCATGATTATATCAACGTCTCCCTTTAGATGGTATTTAGAAAGACCTCCTTCACCTGTGTTCATCCATGTTCCCTTGGCAATGCCAAGGCCCTTGGAAAGAGCTGTTATCGCTTGCTTACCTAATGATCCATAGCTCATCGCTGACATTCCTATTTGACCTTTAACTTTAAAGGGATACTTTGCTTTTTTTCCAATTACAATAACATCTTTATCGTTTAGTAAATAGTTTATGGATGTATCTTCCTCTAATTTTTCTTTACGCTGTGTGAATAAGGGGTTTTTAAGTAAAATATAACGGTTTGTTGTCACTTTCTCATCCTTGTTTAATTCCATTTCTTCTGCTAGTTTTGGAAATAAGGAATTTCTTACATAAAAACCCGCTTCTTCAAAGTCCCTTTGCGATCCAAATCCAATAACATCCCGTTTATATTTGGCGCTTTTTACGATATTTTTATAATCCTTTCGTGATAATGGCTTCGCTTCTAAATCACTGTCAAAAAGATACTGACGTAATTCTGGTCCAATCTGTTCGAGGAAATATCTTGCTCTTCCTAATAAAGGATAGTTTCTTAAAATGGGATGCTGTTTTTGTCTTTTATCAATCATAAATAAATATATACCAATTATTATCGTTGTAAAGAAAATAGTGGCAACGGTAACAAAACCAATTATCGTCATTATATTTGCCGTATTCACCTATATACGTCACCTTTCAATATCTGACATTCTCTATTTTAGATTGGTTTAAAAAGAAGGAAATATCCTATAGTATTGACAACTTGTTCCTCGGCATAAACCTATAGTTATGATAAATGGAAGCGGAAGCATGTTATAATAGTAAAAAAGACCGCGGTGATATGTCAAAAAAATATTAATTAAATATTTGATTATCAAGGTTCAATTTGTTTAAAAAAAGCAACACAAACTAGAACCAGTAATTAATTGTAATTTACTGGAAATTAAATAAAGGGATTTGGAAGCTAATGATGCTTCATCTATTTATGCTCCTTTCGGCGTGTAAATTTGGTTGTTACGTAGTAGCGCATCAACCAAACGCACAAATTTTCTTGCGGTTAGGGCGAGGGCTTTTTTATGCTGATGTATCGGTACTTCCTGATACTTTTTCGCGTAATAGTCTTTGTGTTCGGGAATATGCCTTCTTATCGAGTTGGCGGCTTCAACCAGATAATATCGCAGGTATTGATTCCCATTTCGTGTCAGGGAAGTATCCTCAGCCGTGAATCGTCCAGCGTATTTGGCATAGCACTCAGCAGACTGTTCATGCACAAACTGAGTTACCTGGAACGGATGGCGGCGACTCCTGCGGAAATAACGTGAGTCTTGAGACCCCGCAGGAAGTGGGTTTCTTCCGAGGAGGCTCAAGCCATGCCCGCGGAAAGCGTCCGCCAGTAGTGAAAGGTAACGTAGTTATCAACAATGAGATTTTTGTAAATTTGTAAGAGTTAATAGGCTGAATAGAAAAGCCTAAATATACTATACGAGGAGTTATTTCATGAAGATTGATCAATTTATTGTACACGGCGCAATAGACGAAAAAACACGTTGTGAACATTATCAGACTAAAAAAGATATTATTGCCATCAAATTTTTCTGTTGCGACGCTTATTTTCCATGTTACCTTTGTCATCAAAAATATGGATGTGGGAAAGGTGCTGTCTGGCCAAAAAAAGAATTTGGCAAAAAAGCAGTTTTATGTGGTTCGTGTAAAAATGAATTGACGATTCAGGCGTATAGAGATTGCAGAAATACTTGCCCGTACTGCGAGGCACAATTTAATTCAGGTTGTCTTCTTCACCATCATTTATATTTTGAGAAGGATACATAAACGATATTAAACTCTTTACTTGTAATCGATGCCTCATGTATCATTGGAAAGAGAAACATATAAGCTATTGAATTAAAGGGAGGTAGAATATAGATGGCTTTTGTAATATTAGATCCATGTGGTCCGGAAAAGTCAGCCGAATGTGTAAGCGTATGTCCTGTCGACTGCATTGAGGAAGGACCAGATCAATTTTATATAGATCCGGATGTATGTATAGACTGTGGTGCATGTGTAGCAGTTTGTCCGGTAGACGCTATTGTAGAGGAGTATGATTTAACTCCTGATCAGGAAGTATTCCTGGAGAAGGCTGAGGAATTTTTTGCAAACAAGTAGCGTTTTTCCATATAGATAGGGAAAGGGACTCTAAAGATAGGGTCTCTTTTCCTTTATTTTTTAATTTTTTTCTGCTTTTTCTGCTATGTTGCTTGCAATCCATCGCTTAGCTATTGCTTCATCGATTTCGTATACTTTTCCAGCTCGAAGTAAATTGCCATGATAGGCGGTCTGGACGTTCATTTTAACTTTAATCATTTTACAAAACTCCTCTGTACATAAATTATTCTTTTCTAAGTATAACATGTATCTTGGCTTGTTAAATGATAAAGAATGAAATCTTATTTCTATTATTATTTTCTTAAAATTGGTATATTTATGATTATAATCATATTATAAAGAGGCGATAGTAGATGGACCATACGATAAAAATGCAAAATGTTTCTTGGAAAAGAGATGGTAAGTTAATCCTTCAAAATATCAATTGGAAAGTGAATAAGGGAGAGCACTGGGCAATTTTAGGGTTAAATGGCTCAGGGAAAACGACTTTATTAAATATGCTCAATGGCTATATATGGCCGACGTCTGGAAAAGTTAGTGTATTAGGCAATTTATTTGGAAGGACGGATATACGAGAACTTAGAAAATTCATTGGTTGGGTTAGTTCATCTTTAGAGTATAGAATCAGACCAATGCACAAAACACAAGATATTATTGTTAGCGGAAAATATGCATCCATTGGACTTTACGAAGATCCAACTAAGGAAGATTATCAAAAGGCGTATCACTTGATGGAGGAGTTAAGATGCTGTGACTTACAGGATCGGACGTATCAGACTTGTTCACAAGGTGAAAGACAAAAAATTCTAATCGCACGAGCATTAATGGCTTCACCGAATGTTCTTATTTTGGATGAACCGACGAGCGGGCTTGATTTTATTGCACGTGAGGATATTTTAGCTACTATAAAGCGGTTAGCTGCACAAAAAGAAGGTCCAACGATTTTATTTGTAACACATCATATCGAGGAGATTCTACCGATATTCAGCCATACATTATTGCTTAGACAAGGAGCTGTATTTGCTCAAGGGGAAAGGGAAAAAGTATTAAATAGTGCGAGCTTAACAAATTTTTTTGAAAAAAATGTGCAAGTAGATTGGCACCATGATCGAGCTTGGATGGCATTGCTGGAATGAATGTTGATAAAAAAAGCATGTAGAGGAATACACATTCACTCTACATGCTTTCTATTCTATTTTGCTGAAAACTTTAAATGTTCATCGGTTATGGCATTTTTTATAGTGTCTTAGGAATTTGGTTAAAACAGCGTTTGTAAATCCATTTATAATCTTTTACTGTTAAGTCACGCGGATTCCCAACAGTTTGTGGATCAGTCATCGCTACTTCTGATAGGCGATCGATCATATCAGGTGAAACGCCTTGTTCTTCAAGAGATGGAACATCTAGATCTTCTACTAATTGGTACATTTCATTTACTGCTGCTTTAGCTGCTTCTTCTGTTGTCATGTGGAATGTGTCAACACCTAATGCTTGAGCAATTCGTGCAAATTTTGCAGGGTGACCTTTCCAGTTAAATTCCATAACAGGTCCCATCATTGCTGCAACACATTGTCCATGCGCAACTGGGATAATGCCGCCTAATGATTGTGACATTGCGTGTGCTGCGCCAGCTGATTCACTACCGTAAGAAAGTCCTGCTAACATTGCTGCTTGTGCCATTCCATAACGGGCTTCTAGGTCTCCACCATCTGCATAAGCGCGGCGAATATATTTCCCAACGTATTCCATTGCTAATAATGCAACTGCATCAGTAACCGGTTGTGCGTAATGCATCGTATAGCATTCGATTGCATGTGCAAGAGCGTCAATACCTGTCATTGCTGTTACGTGCGGAGGCATAGAAATATGCAATTCAGGATCTAAAATTGTTAAATGAGCCGCAATTAAAGGACCACCTGTATTAAACTTAAATTCACGTTCTTCATCTGTAATAACTGCCCATTGTGTAACCTCAGAACCAGTTCCAGCAGTTGTAGGAATCGTTGTTAGAGGTGGAATACGATTTTCCAGTGGTTTTTTACCTTCTGCTGCTTCGTAATCAAGTACACTGCCTTCATGTGTTGCTTCTACACCAATTCCTTTAGCAGTATCCATGGAACTACCTCCACCAACTGCCACTAACCCATTACAGTTTTCTTGCTTATAAAGAGCTGAACCTTCTGCAATTAATCTTACTGGCGGGTTTGGTTCTACTTTATTAAACAACACAATTTCAATACCTGCTTCTTCTAAATGTTTTTCTACAGGAGCAGTTACGCCAGCATTATAAATACCAGGGTCAGTTACTAAAAGTACTTTGGAAACACCAAGGTTTTTCACTTCTTCTCCAATATGCTTGATAGAGCCGATCCCGTGCTTGATTGCTGTTGGTAATTCAAATTGATGGAAATTATACATTTGTTCTACTTTCATATTTAAGCTCATTCTTTTTCCTCCTAATAATTAACATTTCACTTATTAATTTTATTTATTGGAACCAGTTGATAGGTTCTGGTTTTAAATTATGAAAAATATGTTTTGTTTCTGTGTACTCTTCTAATCCTGCTTTTCCTAGTTCTCGCCCAATGCCGGATTGTTTGAAGCCTCCCCAAGGTGCATGTGGAAAATAAAGATTAAATTCATTAATCCAAACGGTGCCCATGCGCATCTTGGCTACACAACGTTCAGCCTTAGCAATGTCGTTTGTCCAAACTCCTCCGGATAGGCCATAAATTGAATCGTTTGCTAGTTTAATAGCTTCATCTTCATTAGAGAATTTTTCCACCGTAATGACAGGACCAAATCCTTCATTTTGAACAACATCCATTTTACTTTCACAGTTTGTTAGAACTGTAGGTAAGTAGAAAAATCCATCCTGCAGTTTAGGATCCTCAGGTCGTTTTCCGCCTGTTGCTACGGTTACGCCTTCCTTAACGCCATTTTCGACATACTTTATTACTTTATTTAAGTGCTCTTCTGAAATAAGTGGCCCCATTTGCGTAGTCTCATCAAAACCACTGCCTAACTTAATATTCTCTACTTTTTCAACTAGCGCATTGACAAATTTATCATGAATCCTGTCCTCAACAATGAGTCTTGTTCCTGCAGAACAGATTTGTCCAGCATGGAAGAAAACAGCATTCATTGCCTGGTCCAAAGCAGTATCAAAATCTGCGTCAGCAAATACGACATTAGGGTTTTTTCCGCCAAGTTCTAATGCAATTTTTTTAACATTATCACTCGCCGCTCTCATTATTTTTTTCCCTGTTTCTATTCCACCTGTAAAAGAAATTAAGTCAACATCATTATTTTCCGAGAGTTCTGCACCTACTGCGTTACCTGCTCCTAGAACAAGGTTGGCAACACCTGCTGGAACTCCAGCTTCTTCCATTAATTCAAATACTTTAATAGAAGTAAGCGGGGTAATTTCACTTGGCTTCATGATAAGTGTATTTCCTGCTGCCAATGCTGGAGCTAACTTCCATGATGCTTGCAGTAATGGATAATTCCATGGTGTAATCTGACCGCATACACCAACTGGTTCACGAACCACTTTACTAACAGAGTTTGGAATAGGAGAATCGATGATTTCCCCACCATCTTTATCAGCTAATTCTGCGTAATAGCGAAATACACCAGCAATATCATCCATATCGCCACGACTTTCTTCTACTGTTTTACCGGTATCAAGAGATTCTAATTCAGCTAATTCTTCTTTGTCTCTTTCAATTAAATCAGCAATTTTATTTACAATTTGTCCGCGTTCAGTTGCTGGAGTTGTAGGCCATGAGCCATGATCAAATGCTTTTCTTGCTGCTGCAATGGCAAGCTTAGCATCATCTTCATCACTCTCCGTAACACGCGCAATAATTTCTTTATTGAAAGGGTTAATAATGTCTCTTGTTTTATTAGATTCGGAAACAACCCATTTCCCATCTATAAATTGCTTCTTGATGTCCAATAGACTCCCTCCTTAAAAATGTTAAATTTGTTAAATAAAAATTTAATGTTTTGAACAAATTAAATGTATCATGTTGATTTTAATTTGTCAAAAAGAAAAAAAGATAGATTTTTTTCAACGTAAGCCTAGCATGCGCTAAAGGAAATGAATTTTGTTTTGGCATTTGACATTTAAAATTAAGCCGTTACCATTAAATTTGTAAAATATTTATTTAATAAACAAAACAAACTAAATGTCAAATGGGGGTGAAATTATGGAAAGGTCACCTGATGAACAAGCAATAGAAAAAATAGATTATGCCAAAGACCAAGTTATTGGTGCTATATCCGAAACAATGGACTTGTATGGAGTTACTCCTTCAGTTGGAAAGTTATATGCAACGATGTATTTTAAAGGCCGGATGAATTTGGACGAAATGCGGGAAGAGCTTGAAATGAGCAAACCTAGTATGAGTACCAGTGTACGTAAATTACAAGAGATTGATATGGTGAAAAAAACATTTCAACGTGGTTCACGAAAACACACGTATATGGCAGAAAAGGACTTTTTTCGTTCTTTCATGTCCTTTTATTGTAAAATGTGGGAACGGGAAGTAAAAATGAATATGGAAGCCATTTATGAGGCGGATTTTTACTTGAAAGAAGTAATGGAAGATCAATATTGCTCACAAGAAATGCGTGATGAAGCAAATGAGTACTATCAGATGCTTGAAAGCTCAAAAATTTATTATCATTGGTTAGAAAGATTAGTTGAGAGTATTCGGAATGAAAGCATCTTTGATTTTTTACCAAAACATGAATGAAACATAAACTTAACAAGGAGAATAAATAGAATGAATTTTAAATGGGGAAAAAAAGTAATTTTATTCACAATCCTAATGATCGTACTTGCGGCTTGCAGTGATTCGGAGAATGAATCGTCAAGTTCCGAGGAAGGGAAAAATGACGATGAAATCGTTATGGCGCAGATCAGCTGGGCTGAAAACATTGCTACAACGAATATGTGGAAGGTTATTCTTGAAGAAAGAGGCTATGATGTAAACCTGAAGTTACTTGATATGGGAACAATTATGGCAGCACTTGAGAGCGGGGATTTAGATGTGAATCTTGAAGTATGGCTCCCTGTTCAGGATGCAAGCTACAAAAAGCAATATAAAGACACTGTTACATTTTTTGAAGAACCTTGGTACGATAATGCGAAAGTTGGCTTAGTTGTTCCTGAATATATGGATGAAGTGAATAGTATTGAAGATTTAAATAAATACAAAGATAAATTTGAAGGGGCAATTACTGGATTTGATCCAGGTGCAGGAACAATGGAAGTGACAGAAGATGTCATTAAGGATTATGATCTTGACTACGAACTGCTCACAAGTTCTGAACCAGCAATGATTACGGAAATCGATGAAACAATCAAAGAAAAAGGAAGTATTGTTGCTCCTTTATGGAAGCCACATCGTGTATTTGCTGAGATGGATTTGAAGTTTTTAGAAGATCCGAAAGAAACCTATGGTGGTGTAGAAGAAATATTTATTGCAACGCGGCAAGACTTTGCTGAAGACCATCCAGAGGTCGATCAATGGCTGAAAAACTGGGAAATGGATGATGAATCGATCGGTGAATTAATGAGTTACGTAAATGATGCTGATGAACCGATTGAGGGAGCTAGAAAATGGGTTGAAGAAAATCAGGATTTAGTTGATGAATGGGTTAATTAGATAGATCAGAGACCATCTCTACTATGGAGGTGGTCTCTTTTTATGCGTAACATCAACTTTTTGATGGTTCAATAAATCCTTTGACAACATGAACGTGCCCATCATTAGTAGTTGTTTTTGTTTTAACGTAGTGGGTGTGATAACCATTTGATAATGGAATTGGAGGACCGGTATAGTCTTCGTAGTAATGAATATGCTCATCATCAAACGTAGTATTTCCCCATATTTTATGCACATGACCATCTTTTGTATGAATTGGTGTGCTTGTCACACCAGGGTGTAAATGAGTGTGTCCATCCTGGCATGTTGTTGCTCCAGAATGAGCATGTGTGTGGCCTTTTTGTTCTATTTTTTTATCTTTTTGCCCTTTACGTATGGTTCGCGGTAAACCATCTGGATGATTCAAGTTGAAAGGGTAGCGCAAACCTTTGTAATGGTGCGTTTGATTGTACGTAATATACGGATTTGGATTCATTCCATAAACCATTGATTTCAATCCTCCTCATTTTTGGTGTATCAATAGTATAATATGCACAGTTTGCTTATACTGGGACTGTTATTGTGTTGGAGTTAACTTTTTAGAAATGATAGAATAAGAACGGATATAGACCGAATAAAGGGGAGATTTAAATGGCAAATACATTGCTCTTAAGTATCAAAAATCGAATGAATAGCTTGTCAGCAACCGAAAAAAAAGTAGCTTCATATATATTAAATCATGCTGAACTTATACCTAATATGACAACAAAGGAGTTAGCAGAAAAATCAAATGTCAGTGAGGCTAGTGTGATTCGTTTTTCAAAGACAATGGGAATAGATAGCTTTAAGACATTCAAAATTACCTTAGCCCAGGAACTAGCTGTATCTGAAGAGTATATAACGGATTTTTCCATCGTTAAGAAAAAAGATTCCCCGTACGAATTGTTTCAAAAGGTTACACATGTGAATAAAAGTGCCATTGAATCGCTATCAGGGTCTATAAATAAAAAGGAATTAGAACAAGCAATCGATGTATTAAAAGAAGCCAGAAAAATCGTTTTTTATGGTGTAGGTGGATCGGCAATTGCAGCAATGGATGCTTTATATAAATTCACAAAGCTAGGGTTTCAGGCAGAATTTAGCCAGGATTTTCATTATATGCTTTCTCATATACCGTATTTAAATGAAAAAGATGTTTTTGTAGCGATTAGTATGTCAGGACAAACGAAAGATGTTTTAGATTTATCCAGATTTTCCCAAAAAAAAGGATCCACACTGATTGCAGTTACAAATATTAATAAATCGCCTTTATATAAAGAAGCTGATATACGCCTGGCAACTCCACATGTAGAGAAAGACTTTCGGGTAGGAAGCATTACTTCGAGAATGACACAGCTCACCATCATTGATAGTCTTTATATAAGTCTTTTTAACAGTATTGGAAAAGAAGTTGTAGAGCAGTATCAAGAAGCGAGAGAGGAAGTAATGAAATTGAGAAGATAACTATTTCTTTGTCATAAATGAAATTTTGTTTCATAAATTAATTATTAATAGTTGACATTAAATTTCAAAATCCTATAAAATAGATATAAAGAAAAGGAAGGTGAGGAAATTTTTATGTTAGATAAATTAGTTACTGAAACTAGAAATAAACATACGATGGACCTTGATCAAATGTCTATTCAAGATATATTACAAATAATGAATAAAGAAGATGAAAGAGTTACTAGAGCAATTGAAAAAGAAATAGGATCGATCGAAAAAGCCGTACACATGGTTATTCAATCATTTCAGAATAATGGAAGATTAATATATGTTGGTGCAGGGACTAGTGGTAGATTAGGAATATTAGATGCTGTTGAATGTGTTCCAACCTTTGGTTCTCCATCAGAGATGGTCCATGGACTTATTGCGGGTGGGATGAAAGCGGTTTCAAATGCTGTGGAAGGAGCAGAGGATAATCCTGATTTTGGAAAGAAGGATTTAGAAAACATAGATTTAAATAAAAATGACACAGTAATTGGTTTAGCAGCAAGTGGAAGAACACCATATGTAGTTGGAGCATTACAGTATGCAAATGAAAAAAAGGCAGGGACGGTTGGAATATCTTGTAATACAAATGCAGAAATAAGCAAGTGCAGTCAAATAGCAGTTGAGCTTGAAACAGGATCTGAGGTATTAACCGGATCTACTCGTTTAAAAGCGGGAACAGCACAAAAAATGGTTTTAAATATGATTTCAACAACAGCAATGGTTGGGATAGGTAAGGTATATCAAAATTTAATGGTAGATTTGAAACCAACCAATCATAAACTAGAAGAGAGATCCAAACGAATTATTATGGAGGCAACAAATGTAGATTATGAGACTGCAAGCAGCTATTTTGAGAAGGCTAATCACCATGTCAAAGAAGCAATTGTCATGATCCTATTACAGTGTTCTCATGAGGAAGCAGCAGAAAAGCTACGCGGGGTCAATGGATTTGTGCGTAAAGCATTATCAAAATAAAGGGAGGGTAAAGTTATGGGCAAAGAACAGAATATGGCTAAAGGAATTTTAGAGCAGATTGGAGGGAAGGATAATCTAAAACGCATTACACATTGTATGACACGGTTAAGACTACTCCTAAATGATGACACCAAAGCTGATTATGACAAGCTAAAACAAATTGAAGGGGTTATGGGTGTAGTTGCTGATGAAACATTACAAATTGTCATCGGTCCCGGTACAGTAAATAGGGTTTCAGAGGAATTAAGCCAACTTACAGGTCTTGGAATTGGGGAGGACGCTGAGCCCGAAGTAGATAACTTAACCTTTGAAGAACAAGCAGCGATAAAAAAAGAAAATATTAAAAGAAAAAATAAGACGCCATTTAAAAACCTTCTTCGCAGAATTGGGAATATATTTATTCCATTAATTCCAGGTCTAGTTGCCTCTGGTATTATTAATGGAGTTGCAAATTTTGCTAAAAACGCAGGTGCAAATGACGAAGCAACTTGGATGCAAATTTTACTATTAATTGGAAGTGGTATTTTTACCTATTTAGCTATTTTAGTTGGATGGAATACCGCGAAAGAATTTGGCGGGACGCCTGTACTTGGTGCAATTGCCGGAATGTTCCTGTTTAATCCGATGCTAGAGCAAATAACAATCTACGGGGATGCATTAATTCCGGGTAGAGGCGGATTATTCGGAGTGATATTCGCTGCGTGGCTGATGGCTTTTGTAGAAAAATATGTTCGTAAAGGTATACCTGCCTCAGTAGATATTATATTTACACCATTGATTACCGTACTTTTAGTAGGAATTGTATCATTATATGCAGTTATGCCAGTGGCTGGTCTCGTTTCAGATGGTATTACGAACGGATTGACCGTCTTGATTGATGTAGGTGGTGTTGTAGCTGGAGCTGTTTTATCTGGATTCTTTTTACCTTTAGTTATGGTCGGATTACATCACGGATTGACGCCGATCCATGCGGAACTAATTAATGCTTATGGTGGTACTGCTCTCCTAACGATTCTAGCTATGGCAGGCGCGGGTCAGGTTGGTGCTGCAATCGCTATTTATGTGAAAACGAAAAATAAACGATTGAAAAATATTATAAAAGGTAGTTTACCTGTTGGGTTCCTTGGAATTGGCGAACCATTATTATATGGGGTAACCTTGCCATTAGGCAGACCTTTTATTACCGCGTGTATTGGTGCAGCGTTTGGCGGTGCTTTCCAAGCTGTTATGCACACCGCAGCAGCAGGAATTGGGGTTTCCGGACTATCATTAATTCCATTAATTACAGATGGAAAATATTTTAGCTATTTTGTTGGTCTAGTTATTTCATATGTGTTTGGATTTTTATTTACGTATTTATTTGGATTTAAAGAAGAAATGGCAGACGGAATTTAAGTTCGTATGGTCACAAATAAAAGGAGGTTTTTTACCTCCTTTTTTCTATATACTGAAAAAGGATGTGTGATAGCAATGCTAGGGATTTCTGTATACTTAGGAAATAAAGAAATAGCAGATCAAAAATCATATATAAGAAAAATGAATGATTGCGGTTTTCGTTGTATTTTTACATCCCTTCATATTCCAGAAGAAGATAATTCGAAATATAAGGACCAGTTAAAGGAACTAGGTCATTTAGCATCCCAACTGGACATGGAGCTAATGGCAGATATATCTCCAGATTCTTTAAACCTATTAGGAATGAATTGGTCTAACGCGGATAAATTACTCAGATGGGGGTTGACCGGAATCCGAGTGGATTACGGTATTCCCGAACCTGTGATCATCGAACTATCTCAAAAAATGAAAGTAGCTTTAAATGCGAGTACGATTACAGAAGAGGCTTTAACACGAATGAAGGCAAACGGTTTGGTAACTGCATCTGTAGAAGCCTGGCATAATTTTTATCCACGCCCTGAAACTGGGCTTGATCTTGATGACTTTATAGAGAAAAACCGCTGGTTAAAAGAAAAAGGGATAACCATTATGACCTTTATTCCCGGAGATGAAGAGTTGCGTGGTCCATTGTATCAAACGTTGCCTACGATTGAGGATCATAGGAAACAATCACCTTTTGCTTCCTACATGGAAATGAAGATGGTTGGACGAGTTGATAAAATTTTAATTGGTGATGTAGCTATAAGTTCATCGACATTAGACCAATTCACTTCGTACAATAAGAATAATGAAATCCTTTTGAAAGCAGAACCGGATGAAAATTCAGCTGAGGAAATATTGCAGAAAATACCTGTTTTACATACAAACCGTCCTGATGGGGCTCGAGATTGCTTTCGTTCCGTGGAATCACGGCAGTATCCTCATAAAAACATTTCACCATCAAATTGTATGGAACGTCTAATCGGGACAATAACAATAGATAATAAAAAATATTTACGGTACCAAGGAGAAATACAAATTACAAAACGGGATTTACCAGCAGATGAAAAAGTGAATGTAGTTGGCAGGGTAGTGTCAAAAGACAGACCATTATTAAAATGGATCAGGGACAATCAAAAGGTGCGAATACAATGGGGATCTTAAAATGGCTCTCTTTAGAATTTTTTAGGAATTTCATAATATGAAAGGACCGTCTGAAATAATCTATAGAATAGTTTAATATTGTACTTATAACTAAATTATACTAACCTATAGATAGTTACCTAAAATATTCAAAATATTGAAAAGGACCTGATATTTAATGGGCAAAGGAATGGAACAGATGTCAACTAGTCCGCTGCTTCAACGTAAGTGGGTGGTGTATGTTTTGATTTTATTAATCACGCTTATTTGGGGATATGGCTGGGTTCTTATGAAAGAAGCTCTCCGGTACATGGGTCCATTTTCCTTTTCTGCGCTACGATTTGGTGTAGGATCTGTCATCTTATTTATGATTATGTTCTTTATGAAAATGAAAAGACCGCCAAAAGAGCAGTTAGGACACATTGTCATCGTTGGTTTGTTGCAAACAGCGGTTGTTTATTTATTGGTAATGTATGCATTACACTTTGTTGAGGCAGGTAAATCATCCGTATTATTATATTCCATGCCGATTTGGAGCAGTTTTTTTGCAGTGAAGCTTTTAAAAGAAAAAATTACGATAACTAAAATGGTGGGACTTGGATTAGGTGTTGTTGGACTTATCATGATTATTGGCTGGGACATATTTATTGGTCAGGATTTTTCTGCTTTATTCGGTGAAATACTGATAATAATAGCAGCTGCATCATGGGGATTAGCAAATGTATATTATCAGTTAAAGGTAAAAGGTGTTTCAAAAATACAAGTAACTGCATATCAAATGGGGTTTGGAACATTAGGAATCACGGCAGCTGCAATTGGAATGGAATGGGGAGAACCCATCCAATTCAATGTAACAAGCATATACTATATTCTGTTTACGGGTGCTTTAGCTTCGGCTTTATGTTTTACATTATGGTTTATTGTACTTAGTATGATCGATATTGTTACGGCAACAATCTCAACATTGCTTGTTCCTGTTTTTGGTTTGCTTTTCAGTGCGGTGCTTTTAGGTGAAAAGATAACAGCAGGGGTTATACTGGGATCTTGTTTGATACTTGCAGGTATATTTATTGCTCAATTACCAATGAAAAAGATGGAACAAACAAAAAGCAAATCCTTAACCTTATGATCAAGTTCATAGATTGTTTGAAGCTATAAAAAGGGGAAAACTTTATATGATCATAAAAACGTGAGTTCTTTTTAAAAGGAACTCACGTTTTTATGTGTGTTGATAAAACTTTAGGAGTGTCAGGAAGTGTTAGAGAGACGGGCATTGATCGAAGAAAATAGATGATTTTGAGTTAACAATTTTTATAAATGGTCGATAAAAAATAGGAAGGAAGAATCAAAAAAAATCAGTTGTTTGATATAAAAGACCTAATCATGGGAGAATTTACTTCAATTCATGTTAGGTTCAAAACTTAATTTATTATGTGGATCGTCAGGATAGAGATGGAAAGGAAGTATTATATGGAAACAAGTCAATATTTAGAAATGTTTCTTGATGAGGGACGGGAGCACTTACAAGCGGTGAATGACAACCTTCTTAAATTGGAAAAATATCCGCATGACTTTAATCTTGTTGAGGCGATTTTTCGATCAGCCCACACCTTAAAAGGAATGGCTGCCACAATGGGGTTTGAGGATATAGCGGCACTGACACATCAGATGGAAAACATCCTGGATAAAATACGTAATAACAAATTGCCAATTTCTACAGAGGTTATTGACATAACATTTTTAGCAATTGAATACTTGGAAGAAATGGTGAATTCGATAGGTGAAGGAAGTGATGGCAAAAAAGATGTAACAAGTATAATCGAACATCTAGCGAATGTAGGGAATGGGGGAAATCCCAGTCAAACAGACCAAGTATTAGAGAAAGAAGACGAACCAATCATTGAATTAGATAATTATCAAATTACTGTAGTCACTCAGGCTGTAGAACAAGGGTATCATGCGTTCCTAATCACTATTAGATTAATAGAGGAATGTCTTCTAAAAGGTGTACGTGCTTATATGGTTTTTGAAATACTTGATAATCAAGGTGAGATTATTAAGACGATACCTGTAGTAGATGAATTGGAAGAAGGAAACTTTGAAAGGGACTTCACTTTTGCTTTTCTATCCCAAAAAACTGCAGATGAAATAAAGGATCTTATTTGGAACGTATCAGAAATTGAAAATGTGGATATTTCAAATCTCTCCCGGGTAACGAAAGCCAATGAAAATAAAAATAGTAATAATGAATCAGACGCAGAAAAAACACATAATAACTTCAATGGGAAAAAAAGTATAAGTCCCTCTAGTAAAACAATTCGGGTGAGTCTAGCACGTATTGATCATCTTATGAATCTGTTTGAAGAGATGGTGATTGATAGAAGTAGACTCACAGAACTGGCAAAAAAAATAGAGAACCAAGCATTAACAGAAACCGTTGAACATACAACTCGGATTTCAGGTGAAATGCAAGATTTAATTTTAACGATGCGAATGGTACAAGTGGAACAGGTATTTAATAGATTTCCTCGTATGGTAAGAGGGCTAGCCAAAGATTTAGGCAAAGAAATTGAACTGAAAATTATCGGAGCTGATACAGAGCTGGATCGGACTGTTATTGATGAACTAGGAGATCCATTGGTTCATTTAATTCGCAACTCTGTTGATCATGGGATTGAAGCACCATCAAAACGTATAGAACTCGGAAAACCTGCAAAAGGGAAGTTAATATTACGTGCTTTTCATAGCGGAAACCATGTATTTATTGAAATTGAGGATGATGGCGCAGGAATTAATCGTGATAAGGTTGAAGCAAAAGCAATTGAACAGGATTTAATTACATCTGAACAGGCGAGAAATTTAACCGATGATAAGATTCATCAGCTTATTTTAGCGTCTGGTTTTAGTACGAATGATAAAGTGTCAGATATTTCTGGGCGCGGCGTTGGCTTGGATGTTGTCAAAAATACGATTGAATCACTCGGCGGCGAAATTTCTATCAAATCGCAGCAAGGGAAGGGTAGTGAATTTTCTATTCAATTACCTCTAACCCTATCTATTCTCGCTGCTTTATTGATTAAAGTTCAAGGTGAAACATATGCTATTCCGCTATCTTCAATTGTTGAAACAGTACTGCTTGAAAAAGAGCAGATTATGTATGCACACGGACAAATAGTTATGGATTTTAGAGGGAAGATTATCCCTCTGATTTCACTGAAGGAATTTTTCGCTGTTCCAAGTAAAAACGAAGGTAAAAAACAACAACATGCTGTTGTATTAGTGAGTAAAGGAGAAAATATTACAGGGTTAATCGTGGATTCTTTTCTCGGACAACGAGAAGTTGTTCTTAAATCTTTAGGAAACTATTTAAAGGACGTTTATGCTATTTCTGGGGCAACCATTCTAGGAGATGGACGCGTATCATTAATTATTGATCCGAATGCATTAATCAAATAAAAAGATGCCAATAAGCATGTTTTACATATGTCTAATGGAAAATGAAGTCTAAACATAATTGACAAGGAGGTATATTGATGAATCATTTCTTGAATTTCAAAACGATTCGAATAAAGATGATACTAGGGTTTTCGATTGTTCTTATCCTTAATATATTTTTAGGTGTTTATATGTTTTGGAATTTAAATAAAGTGAATAAAAGCTCAGGTGATATTGTAAACCGAGAGCTTCCATTATTAATCGCTGATAAGCAATTAGTCTCAGCGCTTGCGAATGAGATCGGAGCGGTACGTGGATATTTATTATTTGGAGATGGCTTCTATAAAGATTTATTTGAAAAATATGCAGATGAAGGAATAAAACAGGAAGAGATCATTAAAGAGATAGGTGCAACGAAGGAATTTGAAACACTTAGTGAGCAATCTTCTCAATGGAGAGAAACCATTGTTCATGATGTATTTCAAGAATACGACAGGGGAAATAAAGAAGGTGCACTTCAAAATTTATCAGAATCAGGTCCATTTTTTGACGAAATAATAAATGGTTATCAGGATATGGCTAAAAAAAGAGAGAATAAAATTGTTTCTATGGAGGAAAACAATATTGCTAACGGCGAAAGAACATTAACAATTGTTTCAATCGTAATTGTATTAGTTATTGTTCTTAGTTTAATTGTGGCATTTATAACTTCATACTCTATTTCAAAACCGCTTAGAATGGTGATGAAACGAATGAAACGTATTGCTAGTGGTGATCTTAGCTATAAACCTATCGAAACGAGATCAAGGGATGAAATAGGACAGCTTATTGCAGCAACCAATGAAATGACGAAAAATACAAAGGAATTGTTGAATCAGATTATGACTGTCTCGGAATCGGTAAGCAGTCATAGTGAAGAATTAATGCAAACAACGAATGAAGTTAATGCAAGTTCTGAACAAATAGCAACAACGATGCAAGAATTAGCATCCGGGGCTGAGTCACAAGCTAATAGTGCTAGTGATTTGTCATCTATTATGGGGTCGTTTACAGTAAAAGTCCGGGAAACGCGTGAAAATGGGGAGTGTATACGCCAAGCTTCCCATGAAGTTTTAAATATGACAGATAGAGGTAGTCAACTAATGGAGTCTTCAAATGGACAAATGGAAAAAGTAAATGGAATTGTCAGTGATGCAGTTGACAAGGTTGATGGCTTAGATAAACAAGCTCAGGAAATTTCTAAGCTTGTATCAGTGATTCAGGATATATCTGATCAAACGAACTTGCTTGCCCTTAATGCAGCGATTGAAGCTGCCAGAGCAGGTGAACATGGACGGGGTTTTGCGATTGTAGCGGATGAAGTAAGAAAACTTGCAGAACAAGTATCTGTTTCTGTGACAGATATAACAGACATCGTTGAGCGTATACAAAGCGAATCAAGTATTGTCGTAGATTCACTAAAAGAAGGGTATCAGGAAGTTGAAGAGGGCACTATTCAAATAAGAACAACGAGTGAAACATTCCATACAATCAAAACAGCAATTAAAGAAATGGCAGAAAATATTAATATCGTTTCTATGAATTTATCGGATATTGCCAATAACAGTGAAGAAATGAATTCCTCTATAGAGGATGTTGCAGCTATCTCAGAAGAATCAGCCGCAGGGGTTGAACAAACATCAGCTGCCTCACAACAAACAAACAGTTCGATGGAAGAAATAGATGGAAGTTCACGTCAACTCGCAACATTAGCGGAGAACCTAAATGGCTTGGTACAACGATTTAAATTATAGTTAACAGGTAAAATGGGATTGAGTATTGTTGGACTCAATCCCATAAAAAATCTAATGCTGTTTTTTAAGTCCTCTGCCTCCAAATAAAATTGTAATCACTGGACTTAATAAACAAAAGAAAGCAAATGGCAAATAGGTCATTACTGGTACACCTAATACATCTGCGATAAATACTCCACAAACACTCCACGGCACAAGTGGATTAATAACTGTTCCCGCATCCTCTAATGTTCTTGATAATGCCTTAGGAGCAAGGCCGGCTTTTTTATATACACCTTTATATGTTTCTCCTGTTAGCATAATGGATAAATATTGTTCACCAATTAGAATATTGACACCAATCGATGTTGCTGCTGTAGAAATGATAATAGACCGCACCTGATGTAATTTACTTTGAAATGCTTGTAATATAGACGGAACGATACCAGTAACAAACAGGAGTCCTCCAAATCCTAATGCTAAAATAACGAGTGAAATAGTAAAGAGCATACTGTTTATACCGCCTTTTGTTAGTAACTCATTTACAGGTTCAAAATCAGTTGAAGCCGTATATCCATCAAACCATACCGTCCAAATTTCTATCGGCGCTATATTACCTAATATGCTTGCAATGATCGTTGCAATTATACTGCTTAAAGCCAAAGAAATGAATGCAGGTATTTTAAAGATGGTGCAAAAGACAAGTATACCTAAAGGTAACCATGAGAGCCAATGTATTAAATTGGTTGCTTCTAATGCCATTTCATACTGATGCACGTCCTGCAAAGGTATTGATTGATTTGGAGATAAGGTCACAAATAGTATAAAAGATATAATAAAAGCTGGAATTGTTGTTAAGCTCATATGTTTGATGTGCTCAAATAAGTCAACCTGAACAATCGTTGACGCCAGATTAGTTGTGTCTGATAAAGGGGACATTTTGTCACCAAAGAAAGCACCGGATACAATCGCTCCAGCTGTAATGGCCATTGAAGCATCGATAACATCACCCATTCCAATGAAAGCAACTCCGATGGTTGCGGTTGTTGTGAGTGAACTGCCGAGTGAAACTCCAATGATTGCAGTAATAGCAAACACAATCCCATAAAACCATGTCCCTCCAATAAAAGAGAAGCCAGTACTTATTAATACAGGGATCGTACCGCTAATCATCCAGCTGCTTATTAATATACCAATGAGAAAAAATAAAAAAATAGCACCCATTCCAGATTTGGCCCCTGCTATCATACCTGTTTCTAACGACTCAAAAGGTATTTTTTTTATTAATCCATATGCAACAAGTAAAATTATTCCTAGTAATATCGGGATATGTGGAACAGTATCAAGTCCAACTATAAAATAACTAATTAAACCTATAATAATAATGAAAAAGAAAAGTGCTTCACTTAATGTTGGATTATGTTCAGGTTTGATTGGGAACATCTCGCATTCTCCTTGTTGATTAGTAATATAAATAATAAAAAGCCTCGTCCCGAAAATAGGGACGAAGCTTTACTCCGCGTTACCACCCTGATTGTTGAATACTTTCAACCGCTCAAGAGATTTATCTATAAAAATAGAATGTGTATATTCGAATTTTTCCTGCCAAAGTTCACATCATCCACTTTGTTTCTTATGCTGCCTGGAAATATCTACTCGTCATTCCTAGATAAGTTTATCCATTTGAAATTGTTATTATTGAATATACATTGTCATCTGTTCTGTTGTCAATCGAATTAATAAAGTCCGAATTCTTTGTAATATGAAAAAAATCAGTTTATAATATATAGAATTTCGGGAAAGGGAGCAAAGTATATGGTGACAAATACAGCAGGAAAAGAACCTTCATCACAAGCGAAATTGATGATTAAAAAAGGTCTTGCCACTGGATTTCCAATTGTACTAGGTTATTTGCCTGTCGCTATTACATATGGCGTGTTAGCAAAGCAATCAGGTTTATCTTTAGTTGAATTAACATTAATGAGTATACTTGTGTTTGCAGGTGCAAGCCAGTTTATGGGGGCTAATATGATTGCGGTTGGAGCAGGAACTGTGGAAATAATTATTGCAACGTTCGTTCTTAATTTTCGCCATTTTGTGATGAGTTTGTCGTTTATGAATTCCTTAAGAGATATAGGGATAAATTGGAAGTTGCCTCTTTCACTTGGCTTGACAGATGAAACATTTGCGGTTTCAGCTTTACATACAAAAGAAGCAAAGATGGAAAAAGGCCCCTTATTTTATCTAAGCATTTTTTTGACAGCTTATTTTTCATGGGTTTTTGGATCTTTTTTAGGCGGGTTAATCGGGGAAGTTATTCCGGAGAGACTGAGCGATAGTATGGGAATCGCATTGTATGCAATGTTCATAGGTCTTTTAATTCCATCCGTAAAAAGAGAATTAAAAGTCGGATTGATTGCGCTTATAGCGATGCTTATCAATGTTTTATGCAGTCAATTTATGACCGATGGCTGGTCTATTGTACTAGGGACGATTATAGGTGGTTTAAGTGGTGTTTATTTTCTTAAGGAGGACAAGTCATGATATTTATGATTATAATAGGAATGTCAATTGTCACAATGATACCTAGAATCATTCCAGCATTTATAGTTGATAAATTGCAGTTTCGTGATTGGGTGAATCGTTGGTTAAATGCCATTCCCTATGCAGCATTAGGAGCTCTTATTTTTCCGGGAATCTTAACTGTGAAACCTGATCAGCCCGAAATTGGCTTAATAGGCGCGGGCGTCGCAGTTGGGTTAGCTTATATCGGATTAAATGTTATTCTAGTCGTGGCTGGTGCGATCTTATCCATCTTTATCGTTTCCATCTATATTTAAAGAAATAAAAACAGGGGGGATAGCCGTTATGTTTTCGGTTAGAAAGGCTGTTTATACGGATGCAGAAACAATTGCTACTATTCATGTAAATACTTGGAAAAGCACTTATACTGACTTGCTTGAAGAACGTGATTTAACTAATATGACTTATGAAAATCGAAAAACGCTATGGGAAACAGTGTTGCGACTGAAAAAAAGAGAACAATGCACATTTGTGATTTGTGACGATGAAAAAATCGTTGGCTTTATTTCTGGAGGTCCAGAAAGAACCAAACGTTTTGCATATGATGGTGAAATATACACGATTTACATACTAGATGAATACCAAAAAAAGGGTTTAGGAGCAAAACTTTTAAAAGCATTTGCTCAAGAGATGAAAGGAATGAATTATCACTCTATTCTAGTGTGGGTACTAAAGCAGAATCCATCTAGCCGTTTTTATGAACGATATCTTGCCAAATCGGTAGGAGAAGAAGCAATTACGGTTGGAGAAGGAAGCTATCAAGAAACTGCGTACGGATGGGATAGCATTGATGAATTGCTGGAAATACTTGCATGATATACATGGCGTATTCGTTCTTTTTTCTGTAAGCATTAGACTTGAAATTTATCTAAAAATTTAGGATAATAAGAAAAAGGAACAAGGGGGCATATTCCATGAAGAAGCAAAAAACAATT
Organism: Virgibacillus alimentarius; assembly: GCF_017874635.1. Classification (NCBI taxonomy): domain Bacteria; kingdom Bacillati; phylum Bacillota; class Bacilli; order Caryophanales; family Bacillaceae; genus Virgibacillus; species Virgibacillus alimentarius. The sequence continues at coordinate 12,044 of NZ_JAGIKX010000015.1, read as the reverse complement.
TATCGATATTACCGTTATGAAGGTAATATTCTTCATGCAAAACGAGAAATTCCATATGAACTAAAGCTCACGTCAAGATTGATTTTAGATGAATTATGTTTTAAATGGAATAAAAAAAGATTAGAAGCCGCAATCAACCGTTCCATCGATACTGGTAATAAACAGGAATTTTTAAAGTTAAGTAAAGCATATAACCACTTTATATGGGAGTAAATAAATATAGAAATAACCCGTACTAGTGACAAGCCGTATAGGCAGGTTTTAACGTGCATGAAAAGTGCAAGGTTATTTTAATCATAAGAGTCAGCAAACAATTTATTTTGTTCAGCTGGCTCTTTTTACTCGAGTTATTTCTTTGGAAGAGACATGCCTGTCTGATAGGATTTATTTCCGATTAATTGTAAAAGTTTTTTGGGAACAAAGGCATTTTCACTATGCCAATAATTTAATACTTCCGTTATAATTTCCAAACCCTCTGCCCGAGCATTTTCGTATAAATCAATAAAACTTTCCAAAGATGGTTTTTTGGTTACTGGATGATACCATGTTGTTTTCTGTAAGTTTAAATAGTCAATATGATCATTTACTGGCTGATGGGAATATAGAGAAACGTAGGAAGGAAATAGCTTATTCTTCCATCCATATGGATCTGAAAATAATCTTAATGCCAATTTCATATCTCTATATGATTTGTGAATGTATGCTGCATTCTGTCCTCTTATCTTTTGGTTATACTTTTTTATAAGGTCATGCAATAAACTTGCAATGTCTTTATTCATTCTAAACCCGATATCAATTTCTTTATAAGCTGGTGCTTTCCACGTTTTTAATCGATGGAACCTCTCCATCATTAACGTATCTATTTTTACTTCCAACTCTTGAGGTTCATGATGTAACGCTTGAGCCAAGTGATAAATATATGGATGTGTATTTCTGTCTAATAAATGATGTGTGATAAAACCGAAAACATACGAACGTACTTTTTCATTTTTATCTTTTGCAGCTTTAATTAAATCCACAATAAAGTTGCCACAGCGCTCTGTGTGCAAGAAATTACTAATGGCATGTATATGCTCTTTATTAGTTGACCAAGGCCAAAAATTATAATATAAAAAAAGGTCTGGTCCTTGCGCACCTAGTTTTATAAATGTTTCATTTTGTGAAAATGGATGTGGACCGATAATTGTATCCAAAATATCTTCACAAAATAATATATGTGTCCAAATTTTTGGCATATCGAATCCTCCTTATAACAATTGCTCCAGTATAAGAAGACTTCTGGTTAAAAAAGTAATTATAAAAAAAGCTTGAACGTCTTCCTGTGAAAGTTCTTTGAATTACTTCGTGCATATTAAGTATTATATATCAACATAATGGAATCAGATAGTAAATTCCCAGCACAAATTTGTGTCAATATGAAGTTTCCTTTTTTTGTAACATTTGCAAGAAACGAAATGGTAATCTTAAAATGATTTAACTAACTGAATTATTTGGTACAATAGAAGAGTGAAGGATAAGCATACATAGGGAGGAAATGAACATGGATTACCGTATTGAAAAAGATACAATTGGAGAAATTAAAGTAGCAGCTGATAAGTATTGGGGAGCACAGACACAGCGCAGTAAGCAAAACTTTCCAATCGGTAATGAAAAAATGCCAGAGGAGATAATAAAGGCATTTGCTATTTTAAAAAAGAGCACAGCGAAAGTAAATAGCGACTTAGGATTATTAGATGAGAAAAAATCTGAAGCAATAGCTTATGCAGCAGATCAAGTAATCGATGGTAAGTTATATGATCACTTCCCATTAGTTGTCTGGCAGACAGGCAGTGGAACGCAATCAAATATGAATGTAAACGAAGTATTAGCATTTGTTGGAAGCGAATGGTTAAATAATAACGGCAGCGATTTAAAGCTTCATCCAAATGATGACGTAAATAAATCACAAAGTTCGAACGATACTTTTCCGACAGCGATGTATATTGCAACAGCATTAAAAATGGAAGATCAAGTTTTGCCAGCATTAAAGCAATTAAAAGATAGTGTGAAGCTTAAAATGGATAAATTTCAAGACATTGTTAAAATAGGACGAACTCACCTGCAGGATGCTACTCCTTTAACACTTGGTCAAGAAATAAGTGGCTGGCACCGGATGCTTGAAAAATCAGAAAGTATGATAAAAGAAAGTCTGCAGCACTTAAAAGAACTTGCAATTGGTGGTACTGCTGTAGGGACTGGTTTGAACACTCATCCAGAATTTGCGGAACGTGTTTGCAGTGCAATCAGTGAATATACAGGGAAAGACTTTGTTTCTGCACCAAATAAATTTCATTCTTTAACAAGTTATGATGAAACTGTTTATGCACATGGTGCATTAAAAGCTCTCGCTGCAGATTTAATGAAAATTGCAAATGATGTACGTTGGTTAGCAAGTGGACCACGTTGCGGTATTGGAGAAATTACAATTCCAGCTAATGAACCTGGAAGTTCCATTATGCCAGGTAAGGTAAATCCGACACAAAGTGAATCGCTAACAATGGTTGTAACCCAGGTGATGGGGAATGACGCGACGATCGGCTTTGCGGCAAGTCAAGGAAACTTTGAATTGAATGTATTTAAACCAGTGATGGCTTATAACTTCTTGCAATCATGCGGGCTTTTAGCAGATGGTATGAGATCTTTTGAAGAAAGATGTGTACGAGGGATTGAACCAAACCATGAGCAAATTGAAAAGAATTTAAAAGATTCTTTAATGTTGGTAACAGCATTAAATCCACACATTGGTTATGAAAATGCAGCTAAAATAGCTAAAACAGCTTTCGAAGAGAACTCCACTTTAAAAGAAACTGCAGTTAAGTTAGGGTTATTAACTGAAGAAGAATTTGATCAATATGTGAATCCAAAAGAAATGACCCATCCAAACTAAAGATGATACGAAAGAGGTTGGGCCTTAACTAGCCAAGAAGTGACTTTCATTTTATCAGAAGGTGTCCTTTTTGTTTACTAAAACAAGCATATTAAAGCCCTTTTCATATCTAGTTGACTGGAACGAAAGGCGGCTGGCTCCTGCTGGAACAGCACGAGTCTGAAGACCCCGCAGGAAGTGGTTTTCTTCCGAAGAGGCAGAGGCCGTGCCCGCGGAAAGCAGTCGCCTGCAGTGCAAGTCAACGGGATTACTAAATAAGTATAAATCGCACGGAAAAGTAAAATAAAGAAGTTCGGGAGTTCCATCTAAAGACGGGACTCCCGAACTTCTTTTACATTTGCTGGGGTTTTGTCCTAACCTCCTTTTCCTTTTAAAGAACAAATTACCAGCCACAAATCATGATAAGATTTTATATATTGCAGACAATATATTTTACAGGAGGTGATAAAGATGGCTAGAAACAATTCAAACCAACTAGTCGTCCCTGGAGTTGAACAAGCTCTTGATCAAATGAAAGTTGAAATTGCACAAGAATTTGGAGTAAATTTAGGCGCTGATTCCACTTCACGTTCTAATGGATCTGTTGGAGGGGAAATCACAAAGCGTTTAGTGCAAACTGCGCAACAACAACTTAATGGACAACAACCTCAATAAAAATGGCTAAGAAGAGGAAAAACCTCTTTCAACAGAGCAAAAAAGTCATATTGGCTTTTTTGCTCTTTTAAATTGTCAAAAATAAATAGTAATTTCAAGAAAAAGTATACATGAATCTATACGTTTGTTATAGTAGCCATTAGGTTGTTCAAGTTGTAATTTATTAACTGTTGCAAAATCGGACGACTGGAAAATTTGAGGAGGTATCCTATGTCTAATGTTTATGATAGTGCTTATGGCTTAGAGAACGCACTTCGGGAAAGTTCAGAATTTAAAAATTTGAAAGCAGCGTTTGAAGCAGTAATGAATGATGAGGCTGCTAAGAAACTGTTTGAAAATTTCCGGGATACGCAGTTGGGGTTGCAAAAAAAGCAAGCCACAGGTGAAGATATTACGGAAGAGGAAGTTGAAAAAGCCCGTAAAGTTGTTGAAACAGTACAACAGCATCAAGATATTTCAAAACTAATGGAGGAAGAGCAACGCTTAAACCTTATTATTAATGAAGTTAGTGCAATTATCACAAAGCCATTGGAAGAGCTTTATGGAGAACAAAACTCAAACTAGTAATGAGAAAACAACTCGTAAGACAAAAGTCTGCGGGTTTTTTTCGATCTTTTCTGCAAAAAGACGACCTTGTCAATATCTTTATGTATCACTTTAGCCGTCTTTTTGCATAAAGCATTTACCTGTGAAATAGGATTAACTCACCCTCAGGTGATACACATCGATGTGTATATTCACGATAACCTTCTTCACCTAGACGGTTTTGCCCAATTTCCTTTGCTTCATCATTGCTTTTTGCAGTAAAAGATTCATCTAATAATTTGTCTCCAGATTTACTGAAAACAGTTAAAGCATATGTTTTCATAATTTTCCCTCCTTGAAGTCGAAATATGTAGGATATAGAATATATTCTTTATTTATTAAAAAAATCCTTCTTTTCATCATCTTTACAATATTATTTGATATAATTTTATAAGGAAATTATAATGTTAAAAGATTTTATTTGCCATAATTGGCATACAGGATGAAGTTATTTTTCAATATCTTTCAGACGCTTTGTCGGCTGTAAATATAAAGGGGGAAGGCAATTTGGCATTGTTATTAAAAGAAGTCACAAAAAGGTTTGGAAAAGACACTGCTGTGGACCATTTGTCACTAGAAATTCCAGAAAAGGGAATTTTTGGATTTTTAGGTGGAAATGGTGCAGGTAAAACAACTACATTCCGTATGATACTCGGATTATTAGATCGTACAGAAGGGGATATTTCATGGAATGGGGAATCAATTAGTTATCATAAGAGTCATTTGATCGGTTACCTGCCTGAAGAGAGGGGCTTGTATCCTAAGTTGAAAGTACGAGAGCAAATTGTTTATCTAAGCAAATTGCGTGGAATGAAAAAAAGCGAGGCATTGACCGCACTAGAAGCTTGGCTGAAACGTTTTAAAGTACCAGAATATATCGATAAAAAAGTGGAAGAGCTGTCTAAAGGTAATCAGCAAAAAATTCAGTTTATTTCTGCTGTCATTCATCGACCGCAATTGCTTATTCTGGATGAGCCTTTTTCAGGTCTTGATCCAATTAATGTAGAAATGTTAAAAGAAGCTGTTATCGATTTAAAAGAACAAGGTACTTCTATTGTATTTTCATCACATCGTATGGAACATGTAGAGGAACTATGTGAAAGTCTTTGCATTTTACATAAAGGAAAAGATGTTGTTAAAGGATCGTTAAAAGAGATTAAACGTTCTTACGGGAAGAAAAATTTGATAATACATGCGGACGAGTCACTAGAATTTTTAAAAAACCATCCTGGGGTTGTACGTTATAAAAATATAGCAGAAGGCTGTGAACTGCAGATAGAAAATGAAGATATTTCTCAAACTATTTTTCATGCACTGCAAGATAAAGGATTTATTCGTAGGTTTGAATTAGAGGAACCTAGTTTAAATGATATTTTTATTGAAAAGGTAGGTGCATCTTATGAATAAATTTTGGATTATTTTATCCCATACTTACATGTCCAGGGTGAAAACGAAGTCTTTTTTAATAGGAACACTTATAACATTATTGCTTATCTTCGGAATCTCAAACATTCAATCTATTATTGATATGTTTTCTGATAACAGTTCGAAAAAAATTGCGGTAATGGATGATTCGGAAAAATTATTTAAGCCACTAGAAAGCAATATTTCTACAGTTGATGATACAGTCGGTTTAAAACTTTTTACTGGATCAGAGGATGAAGCCAAAGAAGCTGTACAAGAGGAAGAATATGAAGCTTTTGTTAAGTTATCTTTAAGTGATAATCAAATGCCAGAAGCGCATTATTATGCAGATAACATCACAAACTCTGATACGCAAATGCTAATTGAACAACAATTACAGCAGGTAAAGGTTTCAATGGCAACGGAGCAGGCAGGGATCGATCAAGCAACACTACAAAATATCAATGCACCTGTCACATTTCAGACTAAAGCGTTAGATAAAGATGCCAAGACAGATGAGGAACTAAGTCAGGCACGTGGTATCGTTTATATTATGCTATTTGTATTATATATTGCAGTGATTATGTATGGATCCATGATTGCAACAGATGTAGCGACAGAAAAATCATCCCGGGTGATGGAGTTATTGGTATCCAGTGCGCCACCAGTTACGCATATGTTTGCAAAAATAATAGGAATCGCATTACTAGGATTAACTCAAGTTATTCTTGTTGTAGGAGTAGGGTATGCCCTCATTGTTTCTAAACAAGGTGAGCTAACCGAAGGATTTTTTAGTTATTTTGGTATTCAAAATACATCGCCAGCACTCTTTATCTATGCAATTATTTTCTTTTTATTAGGTTATTTGCTGTACGCAACATTAGCAGCTATGCTGGGATCGCTTGTTAGCCGTGTAGAAGATGTTCAACAATTAATCCTGCCGATGACCTTTTTGATTATGATTGCTTTCTTTATTGCAATGTTTGGACTGAATATGCCTGAATCTAAATTAGTGATTATTTCTTCTTACATTCCATTTTTTTCACCAATGCTTATGTTTCTACGCGTTGGAATGATGGACGTTCCCGTCTGGGAAGTTTCCATTTCCATTGGGATATTAATAGCGACAATCGTACTTTTAGCTGTTCTTGGTGCAAGAGTATATAAAGGCGGTGTCTTGATGTATGGCCGCTCCAGTTCGTTAAAGGATTTAAAAAAGGCGATTGCCTTATCTAAAAAAGAATAGGCTTAAAAAAAGTCACAGAATAGGAAACTGTGGCTTTTTATTGCTTTGAAATACGAACGTGCATTCTGAAACCTTTTTTGCTAAAATGAAGATAGTCAAATGAAAGTAGCGGGTGATCCACGTTGAAGGAACAAATATCTTTTATCCATGCAGCTGATTTACATTTAGATAGTCCTTTTCAAGGATTAGCTCATACTCCAGAACATATTTTCTCAGATCTCCAAGCGAGTACATTTACTGCACTTAAAAAGTTAGTTCAGGCTGCTATCGAAAAACAAGTAGATTTCGTACTTTTAGTTGGTGATCTATTCGATAATGAAAAACAGAGTCTTAAAGCCCAAATCCGTCTACGGCGTGCATTTGAGGATTTGGAACAACATCAAATTCCGGTCTATATATCATATGGAAATCATGATTACCTAAATGGCAACAAGTATGCAGTAACTTACCCATCTAACGTGTTTATTTTTCAAGATGAGCAAGTCAATTATTTTACATATAAAAGGAATGGCAAGGCAATCGCTAATATTTATGGGTTTAGTTATAAAAATAGGGCAGTTGAAACAAATAAAGCGAAGGAATATTATGTCCAGGATGAGCAGATCCCGTATCATATTTCGATGCTTCATGGGAGTTTGCATAGCAATACAGAGCACGATGTGTATGCACCATTTTATTTAAGTGATTTAGTAAATAAGGATTTTGATTATTGGGCCCTTGGCCATATCCATAAGCGGGAAATCTTAAAAGAAAATCCATATATTATTTATCCAGGGAATATACAAGGCCGCAATCGGAAAGAGCAGGGTGAAAAAGGATGTTATCATGTCAGGATGTCACCCACAAATACAACGGCTTCTTTTATTCCGCTGCAAGCCATTCAATTTAATGAGGTAAGTCTTGATGTTTCCAAATGCGAGGAAGTTTATCATCTGGAGAATGAAATAAAAAAGAAGCTTGGTGCAGAATTAGATCCATCTATTTCTCAGCTAGTCCAATTGAAACTGACAAGTAATAATAGGCTTTTAAAGCAATGGGAAACAGAACAGTATCTTGACGATCTCATCGAGCTTATTAATGAAACATTAGCCCATCAGAAACCATGGATGTATATTTTCCGTTATACCGCAGTTGTACACGCAAGTCTTTTTTCTGACGAAATGTTGTACAGGGCTGAACATTTTATGGGTGAGCTTATAAGGCATTTTGATAAGGTATCTGTTCACTCTTTTACAAAAGAATTATTTGAGCATAGACAAGCAAGAAAGTATTTAGATTGTTTATCAACAGAAGATGAAAAAAGGATCAAAGAGAAAGCGAAACAGCTTTTAATGAATGAACTCATGATGAATGAGGGTGAATAATTTGAAATTACAGCGGGCAACAATTTACGGTTTTGGCAGATGGGTGGATGAAACAATTGATTTTTCTGGTCATTCCTATATCTGCATTTACGGTGAAAATGAGTCTGGAAAGTCAACCTTACAACAATTTTTGTTATTTATGCTATTTGGACTTCCACCTAAGCAGCGCACATTTTATCAGCCTAAATCTAGCGGAAAGCTTGGTGGAAGACTGACTGTTATTGACGATAATGGTAAGAAATTTACGATTGAACGTTTGGACCAAGTTAGGAATGGAGCTGCTAAATGCTATACGCAGGCAGGAGAAGAACATGATGAGACCTGGCTGAAAGAAAAGTTAAAAGGCATGACAAAGACAATTTATGAATCAATTTTTTCATTTTCGGGAGCAGATTTAAGCAACATCACAAAGATGAAAGAAGACGACTTAGGTGAGGTTCTTCTTGGAATTGGATTAACTGGTTCTAACAATATTTATTCTATTGAGAAAAGATTAGATAGCAAGATGGGGGATTTGTTTAAACGTTACGGAAAAAAGCCAGTGATCAATCAACAACTTAAAACTTTAGAGGAACTTTTTTCAGACCTTAAGAAACATGAAGCGCGGGAAGATACCTATAAGGAGAAGAAGACAGATATACAAGTTATAAAAAATGAAATTTCCAGCTTGCAGTCTTCCATTCATCAAGCAAAAGAAGATAGGTTTACACTCGAGAAACAACAACAAGCTTTACCTCTTATAAAAAAGTATCATTATTATTTAAGTGAATTATCGAATTATCCATCTCAAATAGCTTTTCCTGAAGATGGGATTGAGCGCTTGAATCAACTAAAGGAACAACTTCTTCCATTGAAAAGCGAATTGTCTGTTGTTGAAGATAATCAAAGAAAATATAAAGAAAGGCGAGAGGAGTTACAGCAAAAATTACACGAGGAGGCAGTCTATAAGCAAGCACAAGAAATTATCGAAGGAGAACAATCGTATTTAGAAAATAGACGTGAAATAGAAAAAATCCGGGTAACAGTGAAGCAATTAGAAACACAAATGAAAAAAGAACTGGAAGAGCTAGATCTAGGTCTCGATCCGGGCGATTTATCGAATATAACTTTCCCTTTTCAAATTGAAAAAACATGGAATGATATTAAGAACAATCGTGATCAATTAAATGCTGAACAAGATCAAATAGATCAAGAAGCAGAATATTTAAAGAAACAACAGAATGAATTAGAATCTTTGAGGGAGGAAGAAGAAGCGTGTGTTCTTGCTGATCAGCAAAGAAACGAATGTGTTCATAAGTTAAATAGATACAACGAACAGGATTACATGAGAAGTTTCCAAGCTGCAAAAAGTAATCAGCAATTAAAATGGGAAAAAGCAAAAAAACAAAAAGAAAAAAGGATATCTAATCTTTTCCTTGCAAGTGTGGTAGCTGCAGTCCTTATTGCACTTTTGGCAAGTATTACTGATGACTCGCTCCTTTTCACTGGAACAGTAATCTTGCTGCTGCTTGGGGGCGGACAGTATTTTTTAGGAAAAAGGTCCTTACATGTTACAGATCAGTTTCTTGATACGAATGAAGAGGTAATATCCTCCAGTACGATAACAAAAGAGGAGAAAGAAAATATAGAACATTTGCTTGCTGAGGATAAACAGCGAAGAGAGAAACTGGAAGTAACACTACAGCAACTAAAGGCTTTACATGTACAGTTAATGAAATGGGAAGAAAAAAAGTTTGCTTTGCAAACAAAAGAAAAACAATTACTGGTCCGAATGGAAGAACAATATAAACATTATCCATTTCTTGAGAAAATAAGTGTTTCCTATTGGCCGGAATTTTATCATGCGATGAAAAACCTTCTTTCTCAAAATCGGAAAAAGGTGGAATATGAGGCTTTATATCAAAAGCTAAATGAATACCAAATTGAATTTGAAAATAAATGTCGTATTTTTTTGCAAGATATAAGCGGAGAATCGGTTAATGACGCGATGGAATTTCAATTAAAGATTATAAGGAAAAGCTTAGAGGATAGGGAGAATGCGAAAAACGTTTTGCGCCAATATGAAAATTGGAGCATAGACAATGCTGAACAACAACGGGTGTTAAAGCAGAAAGTAGAAACGTATGAACGTGAGATAAGGAATTTATATGATACTGCTAACGTGAACTCAGAGGATGATTTTTTAAAAAAGGCAAAGCAAGTCGAAAAGAAAAAAGAAATAACTGAAAAGATCAATCAATTTGTCAGTCAATTATCCATCATTTTCCCTGATGGAGATCAGAATACATTTATAAATGGAAAAGGCATAAATGAACAAACACTTCAAGGAAAATATGAACAAAACAAAGAAGTAATCGGTGAGCTTGAAAAAGAGATTGAAGCAAAAAGACACCAACTTGCTAGTGTACATTCAGATATATCTAATTTGGAAATGTCTGAAGCATATTCGAACATTATGCATCGTTTTCATAGGGAATCGGAGCATTTAAAAAAGCTTGCTAATGAATGGGCGGTTCTACAAACAGCTAAAGGAATCTTGACGGAAACAAAGCGCAGCTATCGCAAAAAGTATTTAGATAAGGTAATAAATCGAACATCAACGTTTTTTGCAGTTTTAACCGATCACAGATATATAAAAGTGTATCCCCCTTTAGAGAATACGTTCTTCCAGGTAGAAGCCAGCGACGAGATAAGGTATAATGTGAATGAGTTATCAAAGGGAACGATTGACCAGTTGTATATTTCTTTACGACTTGCTATTAGCGAGATTATGAGTAATAAGCATTGTTTACCTTTTATAATAGACGATGCTTTCGTGCATTTCGATTCTATACGTACGATGCGTGTAATGGAAATTCTAGCAGACCAAGCGAAACATCAGCAGATTATTCTATTTACATGTAAATCAGATATACTGCAAGCAGCACAAAAAGCTAAAATTATTCGCTTAGGGAATCCTATTCGCATTTAATAATTATTCATGCTAAACTTATTTCAGAAAAGATTTCTTGAACAAATACTTAGGGACACGTCATTATATCTATTACGTTTAAGGTATAAAAACCTTATATTTTAGTTAAGAGAAAATTGGCTTATTAATAAATGGGAGGAATTCCATTGGCTGGGGAACAAGGAGAAAAAAAAGATTGGGAAAAATACGAAGAAACAATTGAAAAATTCATTCAAGTCATAGCTAAAAACATGAACTTATATGGTATGACCCCTTCTGTTGGAAGATTATATGGGGTCTTGTATTTTTCAGATGAACCGATGACACTCGATGGTATGCGTGATGCGTTAGAGATGAGCAAAACCAGTATGTCGACAGGAGTACGTGTATTATCGGAGATGAAAATGGTTGAGTCTACTTTTAAAAAAGGAATTCGAAAAGATCTTTATCAATCAGAAGAAGATTGGTATAAGTCATTTACCTCACTATTTGGGAATCGTTGGCGTCAGCATACAGAAACAAATATTGAAGAAGCAGAAGAAGCAGTAGAAGAGCTGGAATTACTAGTGGAAAAAACAACCGACGAGCAGTTAATCGACAAGATTACAAAAGATATTGAAAAGCTCCGCTACGCACAAAATTATTATAAATGGTTAATGGAATTCATAAGTGTAGTGGAATCCGGGAAGATTTTTGAATTTATTCCAAAAAGGCCACAAAACAAAAAATAGAAAAATAATAAGAGCGTGAGATTGGCAACAAAAGAATACAGGATCAATAGCTGTCTGTATACCTGTCTGTTGGTCAATCTCTTTTTTTAATAAAGACCTGCGGTAGTATGTCAAAAGAAAAATAAATAACTATTTGATTATCAAGGTGCAATTCACTTAAAAAAAGCAACACGAAGCTAAACCA
>NZ_JAGIKX010000014.1:0-60632 GCF_017874635.1 Virgibacillus alimentarius | reverse complement strand
ACCTGGAACGGATGGCGGCGACTCCTGCGGGAAAAGCATGAGTCTTGAGACCCCGCAGGAAGTGAACTTCTTCCGAGGAGGCTCAAGCCATGCCCACGGAAAGCGTCCGCCAGCAGTGAAGGGTAACGGAGTTACGCTCAAAGTGTTATTAAATAGATTGAAAATAATTAATAAGAAAATATTTAAGACTAAACATATTACGAGGGGGGATAAAAATGAGCAGCGTTACAATCTATACTTGGGTCGGGTTTATTGTCTTTTTAGCAGTGATGTTTTTTCTTGGCTTCATCAGTTCCAAGAAAACAAAAGATATCAGTGATTTTGCAATTGGAGGGGGAAATTTAGGCCCCTATGTGCTTGGACTATCCTTTGCCGCCACGTACTTAAGTGCTGCCACATTTCTAGGGTATCCAGGCTGGTCACATGATTGGGGATTTTCGAATCTTTGGCTGTTCGTAGCTATCATTGTTGGGGGTCCTGTAGGTGTGATGATGATAGCGAAGAAAGCGCGGAACTTAAATAATAAACAACAATCCCTATCCCTTCCAGATTGGCTGGGAGATTTTTATAACAGCGATATTTTGCGTGTCGGAACAGGGCTCATTTTGCTTTTCAATGTATTTTATATTGCTGGACAATTTGTGGCTGGAGCCCGGATATTTGAATATTTGCTTGGCATTCCCTATCAAACGGGGATCATCCTGATTGCGTCCATTGTTGTTCTTTATGTTTTTGCGGGCGGAGCGGTGGCTGATATTTACACAGATGCTGTGCAAGCGGTAATGATGGCGATTGCTGGTGTGTTTATTTTTGTATCCGGTATTGTTATGTTTTGGGATGGTAGTATAGGCTCGACTTTTCAAGGAATTACGCATAATCTAGCTCGTCAGAATGAAAACTTGGTGAAGGTATTTAATCCTGAATCGACCCATTTTTATTCATTCAGTGCCGCGGCTGGGGCGATTATGATTCAATGGGCATTTGCTTCAGCACCCCATCTATTTAATAAAGTACTCGGTTTAAAACATGAAAAGGATTTGGGGAAAATGATTGCCACCTATATCGTTGCTAGTATTTTCTCCCTCGTTATTTTATTTGGCGGGATTTACAGTCGCGCGGCCCTGGGGACGACGGTTGCAGATGCAGATGTGGCTTTGATCGAGTACGCAGTTTGGGCTTTTCCCGCTGTGATTGTTGCCATCCTTGGGGTTGTCATTCTGGCAGCAGCCATGTCGACGACAGATGGGATATTCGTCTCGATTTCTACTGTATTTGCCAATGATATTTTTTTAAAAGTATTCGTCAAACGAGGAATGATGGATATAGAAGATCGACGTGCTGAAAGAATCGCATTTATTATAAGCCGGATCACTGTCCCAATCATTGGATTACTCGCATGCTTGCTTGTGGTAAAACCACCTGCCTACATTGGTGACGTCATGTGGATTGGTATCTCTGGAGTAGCGGCAGGAACGATGGGACCGATTCTTTACAGTGTGTATGGTAAAAAGAAAGCCCCTGCATTAGCAGCGGAATTATCCATGGTTATTGGACTTCTTTCTTATTTGATCCTTTACTTTGGAGGGATCATTCCAAGCACCATGTCCGCAGGAGCGGTGGCTACCTTCATCGGCATTGTTACAATGGCAGGGCTTGCGCACACCCTGCAGCCAAATGAATCCGTAAACGAAAAAGCAGGATAAAGGGTGGGCTGTCCCTTACTACTTTAACGCATTCGGCGAGGGACAGTCCCCCTAAATGGATCAAAGCCAAATTCATTCCAGATTTCGAAGCGGCCGATTTCGGTCACTTGGATCGAGCGGCGGATAGAGCCTTCTTGAATCCATCCTAAATCAAGTAGACGTTTTGTAATCGCTAATGCGAAGGGACCGGCAATATGGTGTTTTCGTTCTGTCCAGTCAATATGGTAAGGAATGGAATGTTCATTAACTTTTTGTGGTGGAATCGCCTTAAAATCATAGATCCATTGCTTTCCTTTTTCCGTTAATCGGTATTTATCTTCCAAGTCTTCCACGTATCCTAACTTGATAAGGGATTCGGTCAGTTTAAGCCCTAATTTCCCCGCCAGATGGCCATAGCAGGTACGTGCTGCATATAGCGCTTTCTTATCATTTGATTCACGCAAAGGGTGAACCTGTATCGATGGTGAGCTTTTCGCAATCGCATGAACGGCTTCCTTTACTTGAGGGCTAGACAGCTTATAGTACCGATGTCGTCCGGGATTTTCTACCGTTAACACGAACCCTTCCACTAATGTTGTGACATGTGCCCTTGCTGTTTGATGTGTGACCCCGGCTATGTCTGCAAGGTCACTGACTGGTAGTGACCGTCCATCGGTTAAGGCCATTAGCATGGCTATCCGAGCGGGGTGTTCGATGCGTGTTTCGTCAAAAGAAATATTAGCATCCTTTACCATAAAAATCACTCCATCCAGAAAGGTTCATTGCTTCATAGGGGGGCGAAAGGGGCCTATCCCCACCAAGTGCCTGGCTAATGTGAAAAAAGACCGGACCTGTTACTTGCTCAGCCCCGGTTCATTCCGTGGTATTATACTAATTCCCTTAGCTGTACTTTTAAAATTTTTCCGCTTGCGGTTTTTGGCAGTTCATCTAAAAACGTGATGGCTTTTGGACATTTGAAATGAGCCAATTTTTCCCGTGAAAAGTCAATCAATTCTTGTTCTGTTACGATATGTCCTTTGCGGAGGACAACAATGGCATGCGGTGTTTCTCCCCATTTTTCATGCGGTGTAGCAATAATGGCCACTTCTTGAACGGCTGGGTGCTCATAAAAGACCCCCTCCACTTCGATTGAGGAAATATTTTCTCCACCGCTGATAATAATATCTTTTTTACGATCGACAATATTAATCCGGCCACGTTCGTCGATCGTACCCATGTCACCGGTATGCAGCCAGCCGTCTACAATCGTCCGGTTCGTTTCCTCTTCATTTTTCCAGTATCCTTTCATAACGCCATTGCCTTTGACGATGACTTCTCCGACTTCTTTTCCGTCATTAGCAACATCCTGATGCATATCATTGACAACGCGTACCTTCGTTCCAATCATTTCATAACCCGCCTTTGCTTTCATATAGTAATAGTCATCTCCGGTCAGATCACCGTCTTCGGATGACATATAGGATGCCAGTGTGAGAGGGGAGGATTCGGTCATGCCGTACACTTGGTAGAATTCCCATCCGATTTCCTCTTCCACTTGTTTAATAAACGCTTGTGGCGGCGCAGCTCCTGCAAGCACAATGCGCACATCTTGTTCGATCACCGGTTTCGTTTCCATAAATTTATCAATGATTCCGTTTAGAACCGTTGGTGCCATGTGCATGACAGTTACACCATATTTTTTAACCTTATTTAAGATGGACGCGGAATCCATATACCTTTGCATGACCTGGGTTGATCCATTTGCTGTATAATAGAAAGGGGAGCCCCATCCATTGACATGAAACATTGGCAAAATGTGCATTAATGTATCTTTGTCACTCACCCGGATATGATGCATGCTGGACATCGCGTGCAAATAATTATTCCGGTGGGTGAGCATCACACCTTTTGGCTTTCCGGTTGTACCACTTGTGTAAAGCAGGGTAGCGGTATCATTTTCATCAAGGTCAGCCCGCGGAAAAGCTGTGTCTGGCTGGGAAACGAGCCACTTTGGATAGGCAATAAAGTCGCCCTTAGCTTCTGAAGCTCCGTGGATGATAATTTGTTCTACTGTTTTGAGTTGATCGATAATCGGTTCAATTAAAGAAATAAGTTCATGATCGACAAAAAGAATCTTACTACCGCTGTGATTCAGGATATATAAATAGTCATCAGGTTTCAGTCTAGTATTAAGAGACACCATAATGCCCCCTACCTGAAAAATACCATAAAAACCTTCATACATTTCCAGTGTATTTGGAGCAAGATAAGCAACACGATCTCCCTTTTCCACTCCTAATGAAGCCAGCCCATGAGATAATTGGTTCACGCGTTTATTTATTTCATGATATGTATAACGCGTCCCCTCCTCATCAATAATCGCTGGTTTCTCTCCGTATAAACGTACTGCACGATCCAAAAAATCAGTCAATACCAATGGTGTATTCATTAGAATCTCTCCCCTATCATTTTAAATTGAATGAATTGTTTAAATTATACCATATTTGCAAGCGCATACAAAATGGTATGAAGATTTTTTAGTGGTGCCTGGCACTCCTCGAATTTTGTCGAATGGAATGAAGGAGGACTTCATATTCCTTCCGTCCGTTGTGGGGGTGCTAAATCTTCCATAATTTTCAAAAATAGGATTGACCAGGTAAAGAACCTAAAGTATAGTAAAAATGATGTGCAAAAATATTATGATGATTTGATGAAAAAGGGGAGATTCTATTACGGGATAATATAGAGACTCTTTCCTGATGGTTCTTACTCTTTTTTATCCTAAATCAAGTAATAGTATCTTTGCATATTCACAAAAATCATTACTGAAAGGAAAATGTACGGTGAAAAAAATAGGAATATTTTTATTTTGTTGTTTGCTTACAATAGCATTGATGGCTTGCAGTGGATCAAAGGATAAAGAGGCAGATGCTGACTCATCAGGTAAAAGCAAAACCATTGAGGCTTCGATTGATAATGCATCCTACATATTATCCGGTAAAGATGATGGGGTATCTGAGGATGATGATCAAGATGGTGGTTTATTGATGGTTGATTTGAAAGTGAAAAACGTTTCGGATCAGCCCATTTCGGTTTTTCCTCATGCGGATATTCAGTTGTATGATGGGGACACTCAAACCGATCCTAGTAAAGATACCAACCCAAGCATTGATTTGAAAAGTGAATCGATGGGCGAAATTGGTCCGGATAAACAGAAGAATGTGACTGTCTTATTTGATGTCGACAAAGATACAAAATATGAAATTAATATTGCTCCGAAGTCTTCTGATTTTGAAAAGGACACAGAAGATGTCCAAGTTCCTCTAGACACAAGTAAATATAATGATAGCCTAAAAGCTTTACAAGATCCGGCCAAAGCCCTAAAGGCCTATATTGAGACGATTTATTTCGATAAAGATAATAGTGATTACGAGAAGTATGTCTCAGCTGACAAAGACGGTGTCCAGGATGACGCTAAAAAAGAATTTAACAAAAGCATAGAATCCATTCTCTCTAGAGATGTTTCGGATAGTAAAATGGATAAATATTATAATAGTTTCAAGCAAGCTTCTGCTGAAAAAGATGAATTGGAAGTTGAAGTGAAAGCGAACGCCAATGATAAAGCGAATGTGGAACTTGAATATTCTGCGCTTGCGATCGATGATATATCGAAGAAGGTAAAGGAATATAAAATTAAATACCGAGAAAATAATGATGATTTTGATATAGAAAAGGAACAAGAATATGCTTTATCCAAATTCGATTCTATTCTCGATAAATTGGATGCTAAATCCGCGAGTCGGGAACTAGAAATCCAAATGGTGAAAAAGGATGGAAAATGGATGATTGACGATTCCAGAGATGCAAGTGAGAGATTAATGAGAGCCTTTGCTAAAGGAAGTGTCTATTAACGATGAGTAAGAAATCGCTTATTTCCGCCGGAGGTGCGATTGTCATCATTGCAGCCCTTGTTGTCATATACGCCGTGCTGGCTAACCAGCATAAACCGGAGAAAACGGTGAATGCCTTCAACGAAGCTGTAGAAAAAAATGACACAGATACATTGAAAAAGTTGATCGATCCGGATCAAAAGGACGCGGTCATCAACAAAGAATCTTTATCTGCGTTCGTCAAATATTTGAAAACAAATAATGAGAGCTACCAAGTGATCAAAGACAGCTTGAATAAACAAATAGAAAACGAAGATTTTACGTCGTCAGCGGAACAGGTCAGTCTTGTCGAAGATGGCAAAAGCCTGGGTATGTTTCCAAACTATAAATTGAAGGCAAAGACCGTGAATTTGATAGCCAAAGGACAAGATGATAACGATAAACTTAATTTTGCTATTAAAAATTTTAAGAAATCATTGAATAAAATCGATAAAAACAAAGAAATCTACGGGCCGCTTCTTCCGGGTGAATACAAAGTGAAAGCAACCGTGAAAAACGATCTGGGGACGTTCAATAAAGAGAAAAAGAAAGATGTGTGGGGTAGTGCTGACGTCAGCTTCCTGATTGATGATGAGAAATTGGCCCGTGATAATAAACAAGTGCAAAAAGATATCATCAATGCGGCCAACAAATTTAACGAGGACATGTCGGTCTATGTCACGTCCGGTTTTGACCCCGATAAACTCACGAATGTCACCAACGATTTTAAAAAGAATCTCACCGGGATTGATGCCAACTTTAAGGCGATCAAAGAACATGTCGAAAAAATCGAGTCCCAATTCTTGGAATCGACAGTCAATATGGATGATTTAGATTTGAGTCTATTTGAAGGGGATTGGAAGGCTGAAGTGACCGTACTCGTTTCTTATAATGAAAAGATTAAAATAGAGCAAGGAAAAGATTTCGAAGACGTTTCTTATCAAGAGTTACGTAATTTTACGCTCACGTATGACAAGGATCAAGGCAAGTGGATGGTCGATGATCTTAGCGGCAAGAGTGCTGAAGGATCTGAGGCAGATGATTGGGATAATAAAAAGGAGATAAAGATCGATGATCCACCGGTACGGAAGTGGCCGAAGAAAGATTCTTTCATTTAAAAGCATAGCGAAGATTTTGAGTGGGGGAACCCACTCTTTTTTTATACATGGAATCAGAAATAAGTGGGTCTATCAGAGGTAAGCAGGAACAACGGTATACAAATGCAATAAAAGAATCAAACATATAAACGCTTGAATTGACAGGGTATGATGTTATTAAAATTCCTATGTGGGATCTTGTTTTGGTGAAGCACAATCGTTTACAAGATAATCGAATTTTGGTATAATTCTAAAAATAATAAATGTAGGAATAATATGGTTGGCGATTTGCTTAGGATTCATGACGAATACTTCATGAAAAGTAGCACAAACGGAGGTACAAAGCTTGTATACTTCTAAAATGCATCAGATAAATAGGCAGAAAATCAATGCCTCAATATACGAAAGGAGGAGAGTAGATATGAAAACAGCATTTATTTGGACGATTTTTGCAGGAGTTGTATCAACCGTAACATATAAGTGGTTACACATTCAGGCAAAGGAACGATGGCGATACACTCCATGGATTTAATACGTTGATCATACATCAATCATAATGGGGGGATATTGTTATTTTAGCAGATGGAATAATGCCCTGCGTATGACGTGCTATCAGATATATTTTTCTTCATGAAGCAATTACAAGCTATTTCATCGTTCAGCAAAAGGGAGCCATTCTTGAAAGGGGGAAGTGAGGATTGAATCAATACTTCGGGAACAAGAATGAATGTTCAGATTTGAAATAACGAGGCTCATGATAAAGAGCCCCGTTATTTATCAATTAAGCGAGTTAATATGTTAATGTTGTTCCAGGCCCTACCGGTATACCAAGTAAATACCAAATAGCGAAAAATATTGTCCAACAGATTAAAGTGACAATGGCGTATGGCAACATCAGTGATACCACTGTCCCGACGCCATTTTGTTTACCATATTTTTGTGCAAAGGCAACGATTAATGGGAAGAACGGCATTAATGGTGAGATAATATTTGTTGCAGAGTCTCCAATACGATATGCCACCTGCGTTATTTCTGGAGAAATTCCCAGTTGCATGAACATCGGAATGAAAACAGGAGCCATAATTGCCCATTTAGCCGAGTCTGCAGCTATAAAAATATTAATCATAGCTGTTATGAATATAAGTGCAATGACTAATGGAACTCCCGTCACATGGAACGACTGTAGGAGTTCTGCTCCTTTTACTGCTAGGATGGTACCTAAATTAGTGTAATTGAAAAATGCAACAAACTGAGCAGCAAAGAAAATCAATACAATAAACCCTGCCATTGATTCTAGAGAATAAGTCATTAAATTGGCAATGTCTTTGTCATTTTTGATCGTTTTTGTAATAATTCCGTAAACGATCCCTGGAATTAAGAAAATAAGCATCATAATAAAAATAATTCCGGTCATAAAAGGCGAACTCATAATGCTTCCCTCATCTCCCCGTAATACACCATTTTCGGGAATGACGAATAGTCCAATGACAATGACAGTGAAAAGTATGGAAAGGTTTGCCCAAAACAACCCTTTTTTCTCAATATCTGATATTCTTTCTATCTGTTCTATCGCATTTTCTTGTTCATATTTTCCTAATTTTGGCTCAATGACTTTATCTGTAATAAATGTTCCAATGATAACAATCAAAAAAGTTGATACAAACATAAAAAACCAATTATCGGTTGGATTGACAGTATAATTGACATCTAAAATCCGGGCTGCTTCTGTTGAAATCCCACCAAGTAATGGATCATTTGTCCCTAAAACTAAATTAGCAGAATAGCCACCTGAAACGCCTGCAAACGCGGCTGATAATCCAGCTAGTGGATGTCGTTTAAAGCCTAAAAATAGAATCGCTCCAAGTGGGACGAGAACAACATATCCTACAGAGGCAGCGACATTAGAGAGCACTCCCATGAGCACAACTAATGGTGTTACCAGTTTTCTCGGTGCTTTGGTAACGGTGTTTGTCATTAAGGCACTAATATATCCACTTTTTTCAGCAACACCAACTCCTATCATTGCTACTAGCACAGGCCCAAGCGCAACAAAAGAGGTGAAATTCGTCACTATATTAGAAAATATATAAGCAATCCCTTCAGGTACAAGTAAGCTAACCGCATTTACTGTTAGCATTTCTGTTTCCATCGTTTCCTTGTTAATTCCTTCAAATGTCACACTCGTTCCCATAAGATACAAAATATGAGATAAAATCATAACAATAAAAATAAAGATAACAAAAATAGTAACAGGATGTGGTAATTTATTTCCCTTTTCCTCGATAAGTCGTAACCATTTTATGGAACGTGCGTCTTTATCTTGTTGCATTGTTTCTCCTCCCTTAGCCTAATACCAAGTATATCTATAAGAAATATAAACTTCAATAACCAATATGGATATGCAAAAATTTAGCGACCTTGTTTCATTTCCTAGAGGAATCCATCCCATTTGATGAAAGCGTAACCCGCATTATTTGAATGGATGATCTTTATTCACCTATAATAGAGTTAAAAAGGAAGAAAAGCGTTGATGACATGGGAAGTTCTTAATATCATAGGCACGCTTGCTTTTGCCATTAGTGGTGCCATTATTGCGATAAAAGAAGATTATGACATATTAGGCATCCAAGTGCTGGGGTTCACGACAGCATTTGGTGGCGGTACGATCCGTAATTTATTAATAGGTATACCGATTGAAACCATCTGGACACAGGGTAATTTATTCATTGCCGTTTTCTTGATAAATAGTATTGTATTTATACTACCGACGCAGTGGCTACAATATTGGGATAAATGGGGGATTCTTTTTGATGCGATGGGACTGGCATCATTTGCGATCCAAGGAGCTATTAGTGCTGTTCAAGTCGGTGCACCATTAAGTGCGGTGCTCGTTGCGGCAACCTTGACGGGATCGGGTGGTGGCATGATCCGGGATGTTTTTGCAGGAAGAAAACCGATGATTTTTCGTGAAGAGATTTATGCCCTCTGGGCGACAATGGGCGGATTCGTGATTGGTTTAGGTGTCATCCAAGGACCTTGGACGACAGCAGCTCTTTTTATTGCGATTGTTACCTTGAGGATGTTATCCGTGCATTTCAAATGGAGATTACCACGACACTCCATAACATGAGGAAGATGGACGGAAAAAACGGGAAAAGCGTAGACAAAAAAGTCCGTTTGAAAAGGAAATCAACAAAAATAAAGTGGTTCTCGCGTAAGATCACGTCCCTGTTTAATCTAAAACAGACAAATGATCAAAAGTGAGCTAAATGAAAAAACCACAGAAATGCCTTCAAGGTGCTTTTCTGTGGTTGAAGAAGGTAAACGCTATACACGGCATTTACGATCATCTCATGAAAACAATTCCATGATCCGCCGGTACGACTGTTTCTTTTCTTCAAAGTCATACATATTTGTCAGAATCAGCCAATCGTTACATTGATAACGCTCAGATAGGAGAAGCAGTTCATTTTTTACTTTTTCCGGCCCGCCGATAATCATCCGCTTCCGGTTTTTTCGCATTTGCTCCTTCTCACTATCATGAAAGTACTTTGCTTTTGCTTCCTCGATACTTGGCACGCGGCTGTCGAGGCCTTTTTCCACATGTAGCAGCCAAACATCCTGGCTAATCGCAAGCTCCTGTGCATGTTCATCTGTTTCCCCGCAGATAACAAAAATAGCAGAACGCTTATCTGGATTATTCAAAAACCGTTTTCGGAAACTTGCTCGATAGGTCTGATGTGCTTCTTTCCCTCTATTTGGGTTAATGAAATGACCGTATACATAGCCAATCCCCAGTTCGCCTGCCAGTGCAGCACTATTTTCTCCCAAACCTAATGCAAATAAGTTCGGAGCATCTTCTGTACGTGGTGCGGCACGAACCCTTCCATCTTTACGCAAAAATTTGATGAGATCTTTCAATTTTTCGGGATAGTCAGCTAGTTGATTCACCTTGCCATCGGCCAGTAACGATCGAATCCTTTCCGTTCCTCCAGGAGAACGTCCGACACCGGCCTCTATTCTTCCGGGAAAAAGTGCCTGTAATTGAAATAGCTGGGTAGCAACTTTATATGCACTATACTGTGGAAGCAGGATACCACCACTGCCAACCTTCAATTTGGAAGTTTTAGCTGCGACTGCCGCCATCATAATTTCAGGAGAACTGGATACAAGTCCCTTCGTTGCATGATGTTCCGCAAACCAATAGCGTTCATACCCTAATGCTTCTACATATTGAGCCAATTCAATCGTACGATCTGTTGTCTCTTCTGCAGACACCCCCTTTGGTTGCGCCATCTGATCTAATACACCTAACTTCATTTTCAAATCTCCCCTTTTTTCCCGATAATCTCCATTTTAAATTGGACGACAATATTTTTATGAAACCCTTGATAATCATTATCATCATCATATCATGAAAATGAGATATGCCTTTGTTGTGCAGCACGGCGGAGTAAAATAAATAATGTTCTTCAAAGTACTGAAACATAGAGAGCAATGAAGATGTTTCGCAATCAGGTCATATCGTTGGAAGAGGTATTCATTTATACATCTCATTGACACGGTAAAGGAAACTGATATATAATTACTTCGAAATCGAGATAATTTGATAAAGGTATTTGGCAGGGGTTGGAAGCCGGTTCTAATGATGCGAAAAATCGATGACGTTTTTTCCATAGAGAAACCAAAATAGATTGGGGAACATGTAAAAGAATGTAAAAAGGAATAGGAGAAATAAGCGGCGAAAATAATAAAGAAGAGGAGAATTGATCATGAAACATATTTTCCAAAAAGGAAATGATTCATCCAAACCGACATTACTATTATTACATGGAACGGGAGGAACGGAACAGGACCTTCTGCCTCTTGCAGATAAGGTTGACCCAGATGCAAATATTTTAAGTGTAAGAGGTAATGTTCTGGAGAACGGAATGCCGCGCTTTTTCAGGAGATTAGCGGAAGGTGTATTTGATGAAGAAGATTTGGTTTTCCGTACAAAAGCGTTGAACGAATTTCTAGATGAAGCAGCACAAAAGTATGCATTTGACCGTAATCAGATTCTAGCAATCGGTTATTCCAATGGTGCAAATATCGCAGCAAGCTTACTGTTTCATTATCCAGATGCTATCATAGGAGCCATTCTCCATCATCCAATGGTTCCAAGACGAGGCATGAAGTTGCCGAATTTATCAGGCAGAAATGTATTTATTGCAGCAGGTACCAATGATCCTATTTGTTCACCAGGGGAATCTGAAGAATTGAGATCCTTGCTGGAAGGAGCAGGGGCAAAAGTAGACTTGCATTGGGAAAATAAAGGACATCAGTTAACGTTTCATGAAGTAGAAGCAGCTGGTAAATGGTATAAGCATATTTAAATTTTAAACAAATCAACAATAATGGTAAAGGTGTGAGAAGTAGACATGAAAAGGATAGTACCTCATATTAGGGTAGAGAATTGTAAAGAAGCAATTGAATATTATCAGGGGATTTTTGGCGGTGAAATCAAGAATACGCAACTATCTGATGGTATTGAAATGTTTAAAGGGCATGAAGGCAAGTATATCCATGCTGAATTACATATTAACGAGCATTGCATCCTTTATTTTGCAGATGTATTTGGGGAAAAGACGATAAGTGGAAGTGATATTTTGCTCGGTCCCGATCTCGACAGTGAAGATGAAATCGTTCGAATCTACGATGCTTTATCAAAAGACGGTGAGGTTAAAATGGAACTACAGGATACTTTTTGGGGTGCCAAACATGCGATAGTTACAGACAAAAACGGCATTTCATGGGAATTGAATGTTGTCAAAGGATAACAAAACACACAATTGCTTCACACCAAAAATGCAAGAATCATTTTAAACCCCGTCATCTTTTAGAACGGGAAAGAGTAATTAGTAAAAGAAGTAATAAATGACTTATTTTTTTAAATACTGCTGTTGAAACAGACACATTCGAATAGCGTTATGATAACTGCCCTCAACAAAGAATTCATCTTGTAACTCACATTCAATGGAGAAACCAACTTTTTTGTATATGTGAAGCGCCTTCTCATTTTTCGCATCTACGATCAAATAGAGTTTGTGTAGATTTAATATGGAAAAAGCATAATCCATTGCCAGATTCGTTGCAACCGTTGCATAACCGTTACCTTGTTGCTTAGGATCGATGATGATCTGAAATTCTGCATTGCGATGAATAGCGTCAATATACACTAGCTCGACAAGCCCTATCATTGTGTGCTCTTTTTCTACTATAAAACGACGCTTATCTCGGTCGTGAATATGCTTATCATATAATTCTTGCAGCGCAGCAAAATTTGCATAAGGTTCTTCAAACCAATAAGACATAATGTCGGGGTCATTATGAAGTTTATGTATAAATTTTAAGTCATTACGTTCTAGTGGGCGTAAATGAATATCGTTGCTCATTTTTAAACCTCCGTACTGTATCAAAAGTATTTTAAGCATACAATAATGAAACAAACATGTCTAGAAAAGGTGATTTTAAAGTAGCTTTCACGAACCGATATCAAAAATAACTTTAGCCCTTATTTCACTGAAAAAGGTAAAGTAGCTGGTGATAGCTTTGATTTAAAAAATAGATAATATGCATCCGAAATGCGTGAAAGAAGTATAAACCATCCAATTCCTTTCCTATAAAAAAGATACTGAAATCATTGACTTTTATGAAATACTGTGACGAAAAGATACCGTTGATACTTAAAAGTGCTAACACAAGAAGAAGGCATCAATCCATTTGATGCCTTTGTCAACGATATGAAGTTTGTGTGCGATGCAAAAAATGTGTATCCGACTGTTACTGCAGTTGTATGCTTTCGCGTATTGCTCAGCAGCAAAAATGGCATCCGCAACTTCATTCGATGCCATCTCAAGCCCCCTTTCGTAGAGGTGAATGAGAGCACTAGATGAATAGCTAACCGTTATTATTTCATTGGAACGGTTGAACCGGAGACTGGATAATGATCGGAAAAATCATTATACTTATAGGTTTTTCCCCAGGAAGTAACGGACCATTCCGATGATTTGATTTTTTTTGCATCTATATACCATTGATTCGGTTGGGCATGGTCTCTCTCAACAAAAATATAATCCAAATATTGTCCATCCATTTCAGGATAATTATAACGGGCAATGGAATTGGTTGTCGGATCCCAAGTTGCAGTGTATCCTGTATAAGCATGAGGCGGTGTTACATTTAATTGATCGATCATTGACTTATATTCATCCGTACCTTTCATGACATTTAGGTCCCCACCTATGTAGATCACTTCATCTTCTGGGATGTTCTTCCTGTCAATAAACTGCTGGATTTCTTTCATCTGCGTGGAACGAATTTCAGCAGCTTCATCGGTCGAACAAAGGGAATCTGTCGATTGCATATGCGTACCGATTGTATGATAATCATGTCCATTTTTATTTATTTTGACGTATACAAATCCTTTATTAGCCATCGCGTCACCACTACATCCTTCATCGTAAACGTACTGAATTTTTTCTTCAATCGGCCATTTACTGACAATGGCTACACCACCATCTTCCGGAACTGTATGTGAATAGTCACCAAGAGTCTGGTTCCATCCTTCTGTACTCCGGCCAAGTACAGGAGTTTGATAAGGATACTGTTCGGTTAAATCATTTAAAAGCACCTCTGAAGCTTCATTATCAAATACTTCATTTAAAATAAAGATATCATAACCCTTAATATAATCTGCGTCAGCAATAAGTTCAGCCCGTTTTACCTGGCCCCAATTCGGATACAATGCTTGTGATAACATATAGACATTTTGTGATAGCAGTTTAAAATCGTTAGGATAATTCGCTTTAGCATAGACTTTTCCCTGTGAAACGGAAAAAATAGAAAGGATTATCCCCAGTGTCATACATGCAGTTATCAATTTTTTTATCATTCTGTTCCCTCCATGAGTTCGTATTTGGAAATGGCTTATACGGTTCATTGGATATTGCACAGTCCTGTTGCTAACTGCGATCCAATGGTTACTGGTTCACATTAGCTTGTGCAGTAGTCTTGTGAAGTTGTTTTTAAAACGGTAATCCGCTTTCATTAATGTAATTAAAATTATTAAAAATATTTTTAACGTTTTGAAACAACTGATTATAATTATACTAAATCTCTATTTACTGTCAACTTCCTTAAACCAATCCTATCCAATGATTCTCAAGTTTCGTAACTGTTGTTATACTAGAAGTAGTCCCTGGGAAAGCTTAGGCACGCTTGCTAACGTCTCCTAGTATAAACACGCTTTATGTCTTTCTCGGGTGTGAAAATACTATTTTTAGAAGGAGAGAATGCAAATGGGAAAAAAAGTTGCGGTTCTTATGACAGATCTATTTGAAGAGGTTGAATATACAGATCCGGCCAAAGCTCTAGAGGAGGCGGGACATGAATTGACCGTAATTGAAAAAGAAAAAGGCAATAAGGTTACAGGCAAAAATGGAGAAGCTAAGATTACAATCGATGCTTCCATTGATGATGTAAAACCGGAAGACTTTGATGCGCTTATGATCCCTGGCGGTTTCTCACCGGATATCCTTCGTGCAGATGATCGATTTGTTGACTTTGTGAAAACTTTCATGGATGCAAAAAAACCGGTGTTCACTATTTGCCACGGTCCTCAATTACTTATTAATGCAAATGCACTCAATGGGCGCAAGGCAACAGGGTATAAGTCCATTCAAGTTGACTTAGTCAATGCCGGAGCTAACTTTGTTGACGAAGAAGTCGTCAACTGCGGGGATCAATTGGTCACAAGCCGCACGCCAGATGACCTTCCTGCATTTAATCGGGAGTGTCTTGCTGTTCTTGAAAGAGCATAAAAGATGTCGGTGATGCGGATGTTATATAACGTTAGTTAGAGACTGCAAAATAAAGAACCCTTTAAATTGGAATTCACTGTGATCCGTTTTTTCATGGTGGATTCTTTTTTATGTAACAAAGGATCGAGAAAAGTTAGCTCTTTTGTAAGCTTCTGCTCCATAAGAGCCGCGCTTCCCGTTGGGTATTCGCGGATTTTTTAATGAAAAAAATATACTACCTTGCAATAAACAGTACTGTATGGTAAATTAACTATAACAGGTACTGTTCAATACAAGGTACTGTATTGGAATGGAGTGACAACAATGAATGTGCAATTTAAAAAGGGCATCTTGGAAATTTGCGTGCTTGTCCTGCTGGATAAAAAAGATTGTTATGGCTATGAATTGGTGCAAAGAATCTCCGAAAAAATTGAAATATCGGAAGGCTCAATGTACCCGCTTTTAAGAAGATTAACGAAAGATGGTTATTTTACAACCTACTATCAGGAATCCTCAGAGGGACCCGCGCGTAAGTATTATAAACTGACAGAGAAGGGGAGGATTCATCTGCGTGAGCAAATGCAGGAGTGGAAGGAATTTTCAAATGCTGTGAATCAATTCATAGAGGAAGGTGTCAGCAGTGAATAAAGAACAATTTTTAAATCAATTGGATAAATCGCTCAAAAATCTTTCCCAAAAGGAACGGAAGGATATTATCCGAGATTTTGAGGAACACTTTGCTTTTGGGCAACAAGAAGGGAAAACAGAAGAGGAAATTGCAGCATCGCTCGGTCAGCCAAATCAAATTGCGAAAGAACTGCTCGCCACCTATCATCTAGAACAAGTAGAGGCGACTGCAACGGCCGGTAATGTCATGCGGGCCTTGTGGGCAGTGATCGGACTTGGCTTTTTCAACCTCGTCATTGTTCTCGGTCCATTTATTGGGCTAGCAGCTGTTGTCTTAGCCGGATGGACAGTCGGGGTTGTGTTTGCAGCATCACCACTTTTAGTGCTTTTCAATGCGGTTATTTATCCGGAAACATTTGTACTTTTTGATTTATTTTTTTCCATTGCGCTAACTGGTCTTGGATTATTCATAGCGATTGGAATGTATTATGTCACCCGGGTATTAACCAGCGGATTTATTCATTATTTACGTTTTAACGTCAAACTTGTCAAAGGAGGAATGAAGCATGATTAAAAAAACAGCGATGATTGCTGGAGTGCTCCTAGGGATTGGCATCATCGGAAGTGTTTTTACGTTTGCTTCCGCAAATAAGATGGAAGATTTCGAAAAAGAGAAAACCATCAAGGAAGACTTTGATGCCATTGATATCAAAGCCGGTAATGCTAAAATAGAAGTTTTACCGACTAGGGATAAAGAAGCCAGAGTAGAACTGTCAGGGAAAGGTTCGAATATCGATTTCTCTGCTAACGTCGAGCAATCCAACTTGCGGGTAGTTGTAAATGATCAGCAGAAAAAACTGATTCACTTTGATTTCATTTCATCACGTTTAGCTTTAAACGTGTATGTTCCAGAAAAACAATACCAGGCACTCAAAATTGAGAGCGATAATGGTCTTGTGGAAGCTAGCGAGCTACAGGCAAAAGCTATTCAGATCCGTACGGATAACGGAGCTATTCAATTACAAGAAATGAAGAGTGAAAAGATGAACATCGGAACAAGTAATGGAAAAATCCTTGTAAAAGATTCAGAAGCCGGTGCGGCTGATGCGAAGGCGAATAATGGGAAAATCAGTTTTGATCACGTAAAGGGAGCGCTTTCCGCTGAAGCAGATAACGGAAGTATCTCGCTCAACACAGAAAGTTTGGATCGTCCATTGGATTTTGAAACAGATAACGGCAAGATCAACATAAAGACAGAAAACAAGCCAACCAACGCTATTTTTGATGTCAAAGTAGACAACGGAAAAGTGAAGCTATTTGGTCAATCAGACTGGGATACAGTCATTGGCAATGGCGCACATAAGATAAAATTAACAACAAATAACGGAAATATTACGGTGGAAAAAATATAGGGTGCCTGTCACTTCCCGGATTTTGTCGAAAATAAATAGAGCTCACACATACATATGTGTGGGTTTTTTTGTATGATCGTTTATAATAACTTATGTAATACTATTAACATAAGGAGGACTACCATGAAACGACCAATTATCATTGATACAGATCCTGGGATTGATGATGTTGCTGCGATCACTGCAGCATTATTTTCAGATAAGCTTGACGTAAAATTAATTACAACGGTTGGTGGAAATGTCGGGATTGATAACACGACAAAAAATGCACTTGATTTGCTTACATTTTTAGAAAAAGATATACCGGTTGCGAAAGGTTGTGGCGAGCCACTAATCAATAAAATAAAGACAGCATCACAAGTGCACGGGGACAGTGGTGTTGGCAACTATCAATTTGAAAAGGAGCCAAACACTTCGCTTTTGTTAAAAGGCAATGCAATCGTCGAATTGAGAAAAGCTATTATGAGTGCAGAGGAGCCGGTGACGCTTGTGCCGATCGGTCCACTGACCAATATTGCACTTTTATTCAAAACTTTTCCGGAAACAAAAGAAAATATTAAAGAAATTGTCTTAATGGGCGGGGCTGCTGAAGGAGGAAACGCAACCCCTGTTGCAGAGTTTAATATATATGCAGATCCGCATGCTGCCAAAATCGTTTTTGATACATCGATTAATATTGTCATGTGTGGACTCGACGTGACCCGTTTAACTGGAGTGGCTGCTGACGATGTGGAAAAAGTAAAGACGCAAGGGAAAATCGGTGAAATGATCGCGCATATGATTCAGTTTTATGAGCGTGCCTATTCTAAATATTCCATTGCGATTCATGATTTGTGCACCATTCTTTACCTGACTCGACCTGAGTTGTTTAAGACAAAGCGAGCAAACGTCAATGTAGTGACAGAAGGGGAAGCGTCCGGATGTACGGTAACGCATTTCACGGAAGAAGGGAACGTGCATGTCTGTATCGATGCAGATGTGGAGGCATTTCGAAAGGCATTTACTTCCATTTTCGCGGGAATTTAGTGCTTGTGATATGGGAGGGGGCACTCCCTGGTTTTTACCTGTATGGATTGCCGGGTGGTTGGGTGGTGGATCACTTGGATATTTTTCGACATTATTCGGGGAGTGCCAGGCACCATACGCTTCCTCGTATTTTGTCGAAAGATTCCCGTTGACATGCCCACGGAACGGTTTTATTATATTCTGTAACGGGTTACATTTATTTTTTGAAACGGATGTAACCCGTTACATGCTTTTTTATTTCAAATCTTGGGAGTGATGGAGGTTGTCTACGATGAGAGATGTTGCGAAATTTGCCGATGTTTCAGTTGCTACCGTTTCACGGGTCATCAATGGGAAAGGTGATGTGAATCCGGAGACAAGAAAACGCGTGGAACAGGCGATTGAATACCTGCATTACAAACCAAATGATGTAGCCCGGACCCTTTTTAGAGGGAAGTCGAAAATGATTGCCTTATTTGTGCCGGATATTATGAATCCTTTCTTTCCCGAACTTGCCAGGGCAGTAGAGGATGTAACGAATAAATATAATTATACCTTTATTTTATGTAATACAGATGGCGATTTAGAAAAGGAATTAACATACATAGACACACTGCAGCAAAAAGCAGTGGATGGGTTTATTATTGTTTCCAGTACGATTACCGATGAAATGCTCAAGAAAATCAGTGTACCGATCATTGCCCTTGACCGGTTCTTCCATTCGGAATTGGCTTCGATTACCGTAGATAACTACCAAGGCGGAAGAGAAGCTACGGAGTATTTACAATCCATCGGTTGTCAGCGCATTGCTCATTTATGTGGGCCAGAAAGTGCCAGTAATACGATGGAGCGGCTCAGGGGGTATATGGACGTAGTCCGAGATACAGATTGGTTTCTGTCCAGTTATCTTTTATCGTGCAATTACAACATGGAACAAGCGAAAGTAATGACCATGGAAATGCTTAGGAACCATCCAGAAATCGATGGTATCTTTGCAGCAAATGATGTAATGGCAATCGGTGCAATGAAAGCTGCAGAACAATTGGGGATCCGCATCCCGGAAGATTTAGCGGTGATTGGCTTTGATGGAATTTCAGTTGGAGAGGCAACAAGCCCAACACTGACGACGATGGCTCAGCCAATTTATGATATGGGTACCCGTGCTGCTGAAATGCTCATGGAACAAATACAGACACAAGTGGCACCTAAAACAATCGAAACATTTCCTGTTCATTTATTAGAAAGAGAATCAACCAAACGAAAGAAGGTCGCACATGGATAATCAACCAACCGTTTGTATCGTCGGAAGCATAAATATGGACTTAACGATTACAACGGAAAAAATGCCAATGCAAGGAGAAACTGTTCTTGGAAAGGACTTTGCAACATATCCAGGAGGAAAGGGTGCCAATCAGGCTGTCGCTGCCTCTAGGCTAGGGGCAAATGTGCATATGATTGGAGCAGTCGGAACAGATGCATTTGGTGAAAAATTGCTTGCTCACCTTAAAAAGGAAGGAATAAATACACAAGGCATGCGTACAGATCCAAGTCAGCCAACCGGGATCGCGAACATTATCTTATCCGAAGATGATAACCGTATTATCGTTGCCCCTGGAGCAAATAAAAGCGTACTTCCTGACTTGGTGGACAAGCAAAAAGAATTAATCAAACAAAGCGATGTCATTTTAATGCAGCTGGAAATCCCAATGGAAACGGTGCTTCATACGTTAGCAATTGCCAGTAAGTTCCAGGTTCCAGTCATTCTTAATCCAGCACCCTATCAGAAGCTACCTGAAGCACTTTTAGCCAAAGCTGCTTACTTCACACCAAACGAAATTGAAGCGGAAGCAATCAAAGAGAGTCCCCTGTTTTCCTCCATTCAGAAAAAACTGATTGTGACCGAGGGGAGTGAAGGTGTCACGTTTTATGAGAATAATAGCCAGCAATGGATACCGGGACATCCTGTCGAAGTAAAAGACACTACAGGGGCTGGGGATACGTTTAACGGCGCATTTGCGGCAGAAATAGCAAACGGTGCTTCTATCCGTGAAGCAGTTACGTTCGCGAATGCAGCTGCCGCATTATCCGTTACAAAGATTGGTGCCCAGGGCGGCATGCCGACAAGGCAAGAAGTGAAGGAAAGGATTCCACAATATCGTGGACGACATGGATGATATCGAAATCGTTGCCAATCAATCCGCAGATTTTGACCGCACGAAAGGACTATCCGTGATGGAAAACATCCTCCAAAGCGAAGATGAAATTGATGCCTTATTTGCCCATAATGACGAAATGGCACTAGGCGCCGTGGAAGCATTAGAAAGTAAAAATATGCTGGACGATGTCGTTGTCGTCGGGTTTGACGCAACCGATGATGCACAAAAAGCAGTAAAAGAAGGCGACATGGACGCAACGATCGCCCAGCAGCCTAAACTCATTGCAGAGAAAGCAGTCGAAGCAGCAGGAAAAGTAGCAAACGGAGAAGAACTTGACGAATTCATCCCAGTAGAACTGGAAATGGTTACAGAATAAAGGGTCTGTCCCACTGACATATTTACAGCGTGTGCGCGTTTCACACCGTGGACTAGTACACGCTTGCGGTGGTGCTTGTCACTATTCTGTATATGTTGTTTTTGTCGACTGGAGAAAATAGAACGATAGATTTTCGCTTCATAGAATGTAAAAACTCCTTGCCAAATAGTGGTAGGGAGTTTTTGTTGAGATAAGTCACATACGATACTAGTAGACATAGGTAAGACACTTCCTTAAATACTAGATTATTTTATGATGAAATTGTTTATCAAATGTGTGAAAATAAGGTATACTATATATAAGTGTTCAGGGTGTTGAACGCTTCTGATGCTTAGAGTTTTTTTCGGTGATGTTTTTCGGAAGGTGCGAAAAGAATATCTTGGAAAAATTGCTGTATTTGCGTTTGAACAAGCATAGACGAAAAACATTTAATGAAGTACTGAGTTAATTAAAGTTTACGAATTGACATAGGAACTCCATCAACGAACTACAAATCTGCTATTTATAGTTTCAATGAGAAACTTGCAAAGGTCATACTTTATCTTAAAAGTAGATTTATTTTATCCCACTTAAGAAAAAAAGGAAAATACATATGCTCCAAAATAGCGTCAAACAGCTTAGAAAAGAACAAAAACTAACCCAAGAACAACTTGGAAAAAAAGTAAATGTGACTAGACAAACAGTTGCTTTCATTGAAAAAGGTGTATATGATCCTTCTGTTACTTTAGCAATTAAAATTTCAAATGCCTTGGGGAAGGATATTGGAGAAGTTTTTTGGATTGAATGAAAATACAAGAAGGGCTAATTGGTGGTAAAATATGATTGAGAATTTATTACGTTTTCCTTTATTTCAAATATTGCTTTTAACTGTATTAGGAACTGCCATTTTAGAACATAGTTATTCAGAGTATTTTCCACTTTTTATACAGTCAACTGATTTAAAGTTTATGTTCTTCGTGGTGTTTCTTACCTGGATTATTTTAATTACTGTATATAATATGAAGAACCCTGCAAGAAAATTTAATTTCTTTACTTTAAAGCCTACTGAATTAATAGAGGAAGATGAAGGTTTAAAATGGATGACTCTTCAGGCCTGTAGAAAAGTCTATATTTATTATTCAGTAGCAATCCCTTTAGGAATAGGTATAATAGCTTATTTTAGTAACATCCCCTTCATGCCACTTTTAATTTTAATTCTGTTAGGAATCGGCCAGTATATTATTTATTGGTTGGAGCTTAAAAAAATCATTGACACCATTAAATAAATATCTCGCATGAATGGATTTTATGGTATTTACATTTTCCCTTCACTAAAAGTTCTTTTCGTATTTAAAATTAGTTACTACCAATAAATTCAGGCAAGAGTGGATCCGAAGGGTGCGGTGTAAATATTTCATAGAAGTAGCTGCGGATTATTCGTTTCTATCGTATGAATGCAATAAACAATATTTCCTCCCCTTAGGTTAAGTTATTCCTTTAATAGATTATACACATCTATACCATAGATCAATAGAATCCCTGTACCTATTCCCCATGCTGTAATAGAAATAAACTGCCAGATGATTACTTGCCTTCTTGTTGCACCTGCCATCATTGAAACAAAAGCGCTTATATGATTAGCCCCGATGATCGGCCCCATGAGTGATAAACCTGGGACTCCGTACCTGTTAAAATAATATTGTGCCTTATTAATCCTAGAGGCTAATACGGAAGTTCCCTTTTTTTTAAACATGTTCGTTCGTAGAAAACTAGCGAACACTATAAGGAACATAACGGAAATGAAATTTGCTACGATAGCAACCAAAGTTATCGGGACAAACGGTAAATCCACAATCACCCCCAACGGAACAGCTACATGGGATTCCAAAAAGGGGACGAAGCCAATTACAAAAATCATTAATACCTGATAAAAGGACGGCAAATCTGTAATCTTCTGAATTAATTCTTCCAGCATTTTTTCACTCCTTTTTAAGAAAGCGTTTCGCGGTAATAATTATAAGCATTTTCAATAAATCTTTTTTCCTTTTCTGAAAAAGGATTATACAGGTCAATATTTAAGTTTATGTCTTTATGAACAGGATGTTTATCAATGGAGAGAGTATTTGCGACTACCTTTTCAAGCCTTCTGATTAAGTTCTGGGCTTTTTCAGAAAAGAATGGAACCTCCTTGGAAGCAAACTGCTTAAGTTCTACATAAATGTCAAAATACTCTTTATCCAATTTCACCCGCTCATCCCGTTGCAAAAAGGGTAAAGCACCATCTAATTCGGCCTTATTTTCCTCTTCCCAAATCATTGCATAAACGATAAAACAAAAAATATCTAAATAAATATAATCTCTTCCATGTATCACCTCACTCATCACGTTTAATTTTTCTACAGTTTTTTTCTTTTCATCGATCTCTTCCAAAAGTTCCTCTCTTTTATAAGAGATTATTTTTTCTATATCCGCTTGTTTCACAGTTTTATCCTTCAATAAGCCAGCAATTTCCTTTAGCGATAAACCAAGAAATTTTAAAGATTGTATTTGTCTTAATTTGTTAAGATCATTGTGTGTATAAAGACGTACTCCTCCCTCACTATGTTCACTTGATTTAAGCAAATCAATTTTGTCATAATAGTGTAACGTTCTTATAGTGACATTCGTTCGTTTCGCTACTTGGCCGATAGTGAGTAGATTCTCCATGAAGTCACTCCCCTAAATCACATTCTTTTTAATATACGTTATGGCAATTGGATAGGTATGGCTTTTTTTACGAGCAATGCGTATCATTGCATATCCAATGAAAAATAGTTCAATGACCAATACAACATAAATAAAATTTGTGTACCAGGCAGGCATGAAATAGCTGATAAAGAAAAAGGGAAAAATAGTCAAGTGAAAATTCAATGCTTTTCTACTCGCCTCCCGATAAAACATGTTGGTTTTCCTTGTTTTTAAAAACATAATGAATGGAGGCAAAAAACCAAATAGTAAAGAAATTCCAAGCATGATCTCCACCATCCAAATTTCACGTACCGAACCGTCCTTCATTATACTTCTCCTTCCATAAAGTAAAATTTACAAAGGCTCTGCTTTTCTTAGCTTACTTAAATTTTACTCTACCAACTTTAAGGAAGTATTTGTCATTAGAATAATCCTCCAACAATGGTCATTCATTTCCAGGTATTTTTGATATGGCCTATATTTCCTCCCCTCTTGCGTATCCTAAAGTTGGTGGCTGGATGCGTAACCCCAGCTCCTTCATTACCAATTATAGGGGGTAACGTGAGGTTAGGTGCAATAACAAAAATACAGAAAGTTGAATATTAAAAGCCCCAACTTCCGCATTACAGATTAGACAGGTAAACACTTCATTGGTCTGTAGCATAGATTTAATCGAGAATGCGAAAGTTGAGTTAAAAATAGCTAATACACGCAAGCCTTCCTTTCACTTCTTATAAATTATGTGGCAATCATTGATTTTTCATCATAATTAAATATTAGTTCATAGTAATATCCCTGTTTGCGTAATAAATCATTATGGGTTCCTATTTCTACAATCTTTCCGTTATCAAGGACAAAAATTTTATCCGCATTTTTAACTGTGCTCAACCTATGAGCTATTACAATTCGTGTACAATCCAAATCGGACAATATTTCATCAATCTCTTTTTCCACAATGGTATCCAACGAACTTGTAGCCTCATCTAACAATAAGATAGTGGGTTTATTGATTAATGCTCTGGCTAATGCGATTCTTTGTTTTTGCCCTCCAGAAAAATTAGTACCAAATTCGGAAATCATGGTATTATACCCCATTGGTAATGAAGAAATATCATCATGAATTTTTGCCAACTTGGCAGCTTCTTTCACATCCTCTAATTGAGCACTAGGGGAATACATTGTAATGTTTTCCATAACAGAACGATTAAAAAAATGAATATCTTGAGGAACAACTCCCACCTTCTTACGCAAAGTTGATTTATCTATTTCACTTAAAGGAATGTCGTCAAAATAAACTTCACCCTTGATTGGTTCATATAAACCAATCAATAAATTTGCAACGGTGGTTTTTCCTGAACCAGATTTACCAACTATTGCAATTTTTTCTCCTGCCTCAATATCCAACTTTATATTTTCTAGGAACAGCTCTTCCTCTGGATTTTCATTATAGCTAAAGCTTAAGTTTTCTACAGTTATATTTCCTTTTAATCTTTCTATTCTTCTCTCTCCATTTTTCTCTTCAGGCCTTTCTAAGATATCGACGACACGTTCAATATATGCTTTCATCTTTGAAAACTCGCTAAAAGAAGTAGCCAGTGATCCAAGCATTGTAAAATAAGTAACAGTAAGTGTAAAAAACGCAACCATGCTTCCTAAAGACATACTATTATTAAGAACCTGTATAGTTCCTACACCAAGAACCAGGAAAGGTGCTGTTGTTCTAATGGCAAAAATCAAAGTTTCTAAATTAGCGGCATAATAGTCTTTTTTCTTGATTGCTTCTAATTGTTCTAGGTAATATGTTTCCCAGGTTTGAAACATATTCGCTTCTAATCCGGCCATTTTTACTCCGAGAATTCCATATATCATTTCGCTTTGATGCCATTGTACTTTAGTACGCTTTGAAAGTTCTTCTTTTGTAATCTGATGCAGCCTTTTGGTTGCAACAAATATCATAAGGAAATAGAGCATTCCAATGGCAGTAATCATAATTGTTAGAAACGGTGATTGATAAAATAAGTAAAACGTAAACACTACCAATAAAGTAGAATCCAGAACACCGGCTAACGCCTGATTGGAAAGAGTTTGCCGAATCATTATATTACTATTTGCCCGAAACATTAGATCGCCAAATGATCTGCGTTGGAAAAATCCATAAGGCAAATATAGCAAATGGCTCATAAATTTTGTCATCATCTCTAAATCCAAATGATTTCTTAAAACTACGACTAAACGTGCCCGGAGAAAAGTAAATAATACTTGAAAAACAACTAAAATGGTCATAATTGCAATCAATACGTTTATCAGCTCAAAATCCCCGGGGATGATTATTGAATCAATGGTATAATTCGTCAGAATCGGAGTGGATAATAATAGTACTTGAAGCAATATTGAGAAACACAAAAGATAAAGGACCAATTTTCTTTTTGATGACAACAGTTTTAAATATGGAATCCATAAATTTTTTTCTTTTTTCTTTGAAAACAATTTGGATGGTTTCAAACACATAATTAATCCAGAAAAAAATTCTTTAAATTCCTCCGGCTCAATAGTGATTCTTCCTTGTGAGGGGTCTACTATGGTATAACCTTTTTTACTTACTTTCTCAAGTACTACGAAATGATGCCCTTTCCAATGAATAATTGCTGGTAAATGGCATTGAAATAATTTCTCACTTGGCGCGTTATACACCTTGACATCTAATCCAATATTTCCTGCAATTTCTTTCAGGGCTTGTAAGGAAATACCATTTCTTCCATTTTGATATAATTCCTGAATATCTAATAGTGTTAAATGTTTTCCATAATATCTTGAGACCATTGCTAAACAACACAAACCACAATCCGATTGTTCCTGTTGTTCAACAAAAGGCACCTTCTTATCGATAAACATAGGTTCCTCCTTCATAATCTATCTTTTTTTGAAAGGAGCCCTGTCACCATCATTTTTTAATCCTACTGTAGAACCAGAACATTAGGAATTTTATATTTCATAGACAATAGACCTAATCCGACACCTGCTGAACCTAGCATTAAGCTTGGTGTAGGGATCGCTCCAGGAAAACCACTGGTTATAGAATCATATTCAATATCATTCAAGATATCTTTTTTAAATTCACTTAAATTTTTTTCATATTTTTGGTCTATCAAAGGAGTGGCACTTAAAAGCCAGTAATTTCCTAATGCCCCATGACATAATGAATGGTTATTATACTCCATATTTGAAAAGGTTTTATTTATTGCTTTTTTAACATTGCTTTTTTGCTTTTTATCCAGTAATTCCCACATTTCAAGATAGGCAGAAATTATTCCTGATGATCCATGGCACCAACCGTAGTCTTTGTGTACTCCACCAGAGTCTGTTAGGTTCTTCCATAATGAAGTATTCGTATTAAATAGAGAATCTTGATATTTAATTGCTTGTAGACAAGTTGATAAGTATTCAGGTTTACCTGTTGCCTTGTAAAGACGATAAAGAGCCACGGCAATTCCAGCCACACCATGGGAAAATCCGCCTAATGGAATATTTAAATGTGTTGTCATCCAAGCCCTTCCTTTATTCATAGCAGTGGAATTTGTTATTAAATGATCTCCGCATTTCTTGGCTAGTTCTAGGATGTGAGGTTTTTTTGATTTCCTCCAATACTTTATTAGCACCATTAATGTCCCCGCTACCCCGCCAATCACATCATAAGATTTGTCTTTAGACACAAGTGGTGAGATCTTTTTCACTAGTGATTCAGTAATTTCCTCCATATCGGGTACGCCATGTATTTCATTTATCACAGATAACCCATATAAGATTGAAGCATACCCATGGAAACCCGATATACCTAGTTTATTTTCTGGGTAAGTTAGGTAATTAGTGATAAGCTTTATGGCTCCCTCAGACAAGTTTTTGAAATCCTTTCTTTCTGTAACCATGCTTAAATAAGCATAAAATAAAGAAATTCCGGTTAAACCATCATAAAGCCCCATAGATAAGGGAGAGAGGCTGACTTCTTCATCTTGATTCATTCCAACTCCTATCCATGTTACGTCATTTTCGGTACTTCCCCAAACCGCTTCACCAGCAACATGGTCACCTATAGCATCAGATAACTGAACAGGATTATTTATTCCTTTAATCTTCTTTAGCAGTTCTTGATCCCTATGAATAATATTTTCATCGGTTAATGTGGAAACCGAGGTTGTTATCCATTTTTTTTGCTGCATAAGGTCTAATGAATGAAGGGATTGTATTTTTTCTTTTATCAAATCCCAACCGCTGACATCCAGAAAATTGGTAATCTCCTCTCCTTTTGAGTTCCAAATACTTTTACTATTAATTTTCGTATAAAAGTATGGAACATCCCCCCTCAACAAATCTTGTACTTCAGAGTGTGTTATTAAAAAATGTTTAGAGGATAGATTACTGTAATTCCAGAATAAATCAAACAATCTCTGACGTTCTAAACCATGCTGCAAATAGTCTGTGTGTTCACTTGCTTTTAAAAATTTTGCATAGACGTGGGTGTTTTTAGCAATATACCGTATTCGGTTATTCGAAAACCTTCCTAACAAGCCGTGGTCATGTACCAAATCATCTTTATGATTTAAAAAAAGTTTATACAACTTTTCAAAACCTTCTAATATATATTTAAGATAAAACGCTGGATTGATGATTTCATTATTTATTACAGGTCGATTTTTCTTGTTCTTCATGTATGCATTTGTCTTTTCTATACTTATGTTGGGTGTTTTATTGTCTTTTATATATTCAGATTTGCCAATATACTGCCCTTTACTTCCTCCTACTCCGCTAACCTCAACATTCATACTTCCATCAGGTTTATACTGAATAGGTAGTAGTCCGGTACCTAAAGTCGACTTCATTAAAGTCTTGATAGCCTGATGTTGGGCTGTATTTTGTTCTTCCATTGGCTGCAAGGGATAACATATAGACTCTAAATCTATTAAATATGGGTGTTCTCCGTGAGCAATGATATTCTCGAAATGAAAATCCACAGCATTAAGAAGATAAAGAATGCTAAGATAACCACCTAAGCGTGTATAAAATCGCTTAACCTCCTCTTTGCTACGACATTCCTTGTATTCTATAAATTCCTGCCAACCATAGCTGCCTTTGTCTAAAATATTTAATTTAGCAAATGTAATGTCCCTTAGTTGGTCATTACACCAATTGATTAGATTTTGAAAACTCAGGTCTGTGGAAAGGGGTCTAGGTTTGTAAACTAGTTTCATTCCGTTTTCGAAAGTTAACATACTAACCATTTGCCCATTATTATGAGTATCTCCAGCTCCTGTTTCAATATTTATGAGAGGTGACGTGAAGGGGGTTACTATTTTATGTATTTCATCAAAATCATTATTAAATCGATTAACTAATTTCAGTTGGTGATTCAAACTTGATTGGGTAGTTTCTGTCAGTAGTCTGGCCAATACAGGGTATTCGCTAAGAAATTTCAGCACCCCTTCATAAGTGCTTAATTTACTTTGGATAAAATAGGCGAACTGATCTTCGTCGTTTTCTCCCGTAAGCTCTCCTTTCAGCCTGGAAATATTAATTTCTAAAATTAACGGTTTTACAGTTTTTGGGCTCAATTGATTCTTGATGTTAGAAATAATTGATTGCTTGACCGCATCTATACATACTCTACTACTAGATATAGTATTGTTTTGAAAATAGATATCAATTTGCTTTGAACTAAAATGAATAAAAGGTTCAACTAGACATTCGAAGATAGTTTTGCCTGAAGTGGAAATATTTACATCATTTGAGAAAATCTTTTCAAACAACTTTATCCATTCCAAATCTGCCGTTGGAATGTCATTTCTTTCTTTTGCATTTAAGATATTGATAAATTCTTCTATAGTCATATTTGCTTGTTTTAGTCTATCTTTTAAGGTTAACTTACTAAAACCAGTTTTCTTCATCCATTTCTGTAATGCTTCGTCCTTATCTCTTCCTTCAACATGGCTTATTGTTATCTCTTCTAGATATGCTGCAAGATTAAATTTATCCCATGGATTTTTTTTAATAGTTTCCATCTTCCAACTCCTCTATCTCTTGATATAAAGAATGTGATATAAAGAATGGATGAGAAGCACTCATCCATTCTCTAATGATGTGTTTATTAATCACAAATTGTTGTCGTTAATATGATTACACATGGCCAAGTTGTCTGTGGATTAACATCTGAACCACCTACTGCTGCTGCCAGCTCTTCCTCTGATACTTCTCCTACTGGACTTTCAAGAACACCTTCCATTCTCATCTCAGGATTTTTCCATGCAGTTTCAATTTTTTCGAACATTTTTAGTTTCCTCCATTTCAATAGAAATTGTATTATCTCTCCCGGGATATTTATATTATATGTTAAGTAAACATAACATTTCAAGTCTTTTTCAGATTTTTCATAGAAATAAAAATTATATTACTGTTTATTTACATCTAGTAAGTAAACTCCCTAGCTATAAAATGACACATTCTTTTTAGATGATTTAAGTTATAATTAGGTTGTTAAAAATATAAGTGACTACATAAGTGCCAAATAAAATAATAAATGTAAGCAACCAATGTCTCCTCTTTTATATTTCAGATAATTTGGTATTTTCCATAAAATAAGGTAATATATGGTTAGAAAGGGGGGGAAATAGATGGAAAAGCCATCAAAACAGACGCTACTTGAGCCAAGGAAAAAGAAGAGTGCCCTTAAGATTAGTCTCATTACGCTTGGTGTGCTGGTTGCGCTTGGTCTGATTGCATTTTTTGTGATTAATGCGTACATAAATAAATCGATGGCGCAATTAGAAGGAACGCTTGAAGTGCCAGGCCTGAAAGAAGAGGTTGTTGTTCTGATAGATGAAAATGGTGTGCCGCATATTCAGGCGGAGAATGAACATGATTTGTATATGGCGCAGGGATATATTCAGGCGCAAGAACGGATGGTTCAAATGGAGCTCTCAAGGAGACAGGCATCTGGTACGCTGAGTGAGGTTGTCGGTGAGAAGGCAGTCGACACAGACAAGTATTTTCGGACGCTAGGACTAAGACGGGCTGCTGAAGAATCGTATGATTTATATTCGGATGAAGCAAAACAGGTGCTCACGTGGTTTGCGGACGGGGTCAATGCTTACATGGATGACGCCAAAGAAAAGAATCGTCTCCCTGTGGAATTCACATTAATGGGAATGGAGCCAGAGACGTGGACACCACTGGATTCGCTGACCATTGGAAAGTATATGGCGTTTGACCTTGGGGGGCACTGGGAAAGACAGGCGTTCAATTACTATGCGCTCAACCAATTGGGTAAAGAAAAGGCATATGAACTATTTCCAAGTTATCCGGAACATAAGCCCGCTATTATCGATGAAGGAGAGCTGGAGGCAGCTAGCGATAGGGTTGATGTGGAGAAAAGTTTTGCAACGGCGATTATTCCACATGCTTTTAACGGAAGCAATAACTGGGTGGTAGCAGGAGACAAAACAAAAAGCGGGAAGCCTTTGCTTGCAGACGATCCCCACTTAGGACTAGCCACACCTTCCGTCTGGTATCAAATGCACCTAGAGGCAGATAATGTCAATGTGGAAGGCGTGATTTTTGCCGGCGTCCCCGGAATTATTTTGGGCCATAACGAGCAGATTGCATGGGGCGTGACAAATACAGGGCCTGATGTACAGCAATTATATATAGAAAAAAGAAATGAAGCGAATCCGAATGAATTTTTATTTGAAGATGAATGGGAAAAAGCAGATGTCATCGATGAACCGATTCAAGTAAAAGACGGGGAAACAATCGATTACCAAGTTACCGAAACGCGCCATGGACCGGTGATCTCTGAATTCGCTGAGGAGAGCGGAAAAGATATTGTCATGTCTTTAAGGTGGACTGCACTGGATCCGACAACGGAACTTCAAGCGATTTTAGAAATAAATAAAGCGAAAAACTGGGATGAATTTGAAAAAGGTTTAGAACATTTTCTGGCACCGGCGCAAAATTTTGTTTTTGCTTCCAAGGATGGAACGATTGCATATAAAGCAAATGGAAATATTCCAATCTATGAAAACGGAGATGATGCATTGCTTCCACTGCCTGGATGGGAAAAAGAACAGGAGTGGGACGGATACATTCCTTTTGATGCATTACCGCTTGTAAAAAATCCGGAAAAAGGTTTTATTGCGACAGCGAATAATAAAGTAGTCGGAGATGAATATCCTTATCACATCAGCAATGTCTGGGCGCAGCCATATCGATATGAGCGCATTGCCGAAGTGCTGGATGATGGGGACAATTTTACCTCCGAAGATATGATGCATTTACAAATGGATCAAATGAATTTGCAGGCAAGAGAATTCGTGCCATTGTTTGAAAAAACGCTGAAAGATGCTGATTTAACGGATAACGAGAAAAAAGCAATGGATGCACTCAAACAATGGGATTTCAAAGACGATGCAACAGAGGAAGCACCGCTTATTTTTCACACATGGATGAATGAAATTGAAACCGTTTTATATGACGAGGAAATTCCTGACGGGATGATGGAATTATTTACTGGAAGTGGACAGACGACAGACCAGTTATTGAGAAAAGGGGATGATGCGGTTTGGATAAGGGAAAATGGCGGTCTTGAAAAAGTATTGCA
The DNA here is from genome assembly GCF_017874635.1 of Virgibacillus alimentarius. NCBI lineage: Bacteria > Bacillati > Bacillota > Bacilli > Caryophanales > Bacillaceae > Virgibacillus > Virgibacillus alimentarius. Next base: position 28,158 of record NZ_JAGIKX010000014.1, on the reverse strand, counting down.
TACCGCATTAGAAAACAGCCTAAAGCAATTAATCGAAGAACACGGGGATACACTTGCCAAGTGGGAATGGGGAGATTATCACCAAGTGACGTTTTCTCATCCTTTATCAGAAGCCAGTTCGATTTTAGCCTTCTTCTTTAATCCTGAAGACCCAATTCCTGTTGGAGGAAGCAGTGTCACTCCAATGGCGGCAAGTTATGACACCGAAACAGGAATTGTTGATCATGGTGCATCCTGGCGATTTGTCATTGACGTTAAAGACATGGCAAAAGGATATCACATCGTTGGACCAGGCCAGTCCGGTCATTTCAAAAGCAAGTGGTATCACGACCAAACAGAAGACTGGGTCGAAGGAAATTACCATGTAACCGACCTAAAGGAGAAAAAAGGAAAAGAACTTATCTTATATTGAAGGTGCCTGTCACTTCCCGAATAATGTCGTTTTTTGTCGAAATATAAAATTAACGGAGGGGTATTGTCATGAGAAATAAGGAAATGTTGTTGATTCCTGGACCAACGCCCGTCATTGATTCGATCTATGATGCGCTTGGTCAGGAAACATGGAGCCACACGGATCCACGGTTTGCGGAGATTTATAAAAATGCAATTGAGCAAACCAAACAATTGCTTCAGACGGATGGAGAGGTTTTTGTGATCGGAGGATCCGGTACATTAGCAATGGAAATGGCGATTCTGAATACAGTATCCGCGGGGGAAAAGCTTCTAGTCGTCAGCAATGGCTATTTCGGGGATCGCTTTATGAAGTTAGGTGAGGCATTTGGTATTGATATTGACGTGGTACAGGCTGCGTGGGGCGAGTCCGTTACCGCAGCAGAAGTAGAAGCGAAATTAAAAGAAGATACGTATAAAGCAGTGACAATCACGCACGCAGATACATCAACAGGTGTTGCTGCCGATTTAGATGAGCTCGTTCCGGTTATTAAAAAGCACGAAGCACTGGTGATTTTGGATGGTGTTTGTGCTACCGCTGCGATGGAAGAGGATATGAGCAAAGGACATGGCCTAAACAATGAAAAGATTGACGTTATTTTAACAGGGTCACAAAAAGCAATTGGCGTACCACCAGGCATTGCAGTAGTCGCCTTTAATCAGAGTGCACTGGACGTCCGCAGGCAAATGAAGCATGTTCCGGCTTATTATACAGATATTTATAATTGGCTGCCGATTATGCATCAACCGCAAAATTACTTTGCTACACCACCTGTCAATTTAGTGTACGCCTATAACGAAGGGATGAAATTGGTGCTGGAAGAAGGCATGGAAAAAAGGCATGAGCGCCATTTAAGGTTTTCAAAAGGTGTAAAAGCGGGATTAGCGGAATACGGAATGAAAGCATTAGCGGATGAAAACGTAGCTGCAACTACATTAACCTGTATCCTATATCCAAAGGGAGTGGAAGACACTCAGTTCCGAGCTAAACTAGCAGAAAAAGGAGTTGTCGTCGCAGGCGCTCTTGCACATTTATCAGGAAAAGCCTTCCGGATTGGACACATGGGCAACACGACAAAAGAAATGCTCAAAGAGGCAGTGCGTCTCATTGGAGTCACACTGCAAGAAATGGGACATGATGTAAACATCGAAAAAGCACAAGAACAATTTGAACAAGCATTCAGCAAACAAACTGTTTAGGTGCCTGTCACTTCCCGATTTTTGTCATATATTGTCGAATGATAGATGTAAAAATACTCCTCATCCAAATGTTCGATGAGGAGTATTTTTTGCCTCAGCATAGTTCCCTCCGCCCTCCTTACATGACGGGGAGGATACATGCGTTAGCAAAATTTCTAATCCAAGCAATTCGAATTCCTACACAACGATATTTAATAAAATACTTAGTGTAACAATACTCACTAGTGTCGAGATCAAGGTAATACTCGATACAAGTTCTGGCTCGGTATCGAATTCGATCGCATACATCGTTGTTGTCGCAGCAGTCGGCATCGCGGAAATAATAATGAGAACGGAAGCAATAATCGGATCCATATCCACCATGAATACAAATAGCGCAGCCACGATAGGTGCGACAATCATTTTTAACGTTACCGCTGATGAAACAACTTGCCAGTTAAGCTTCAGTCCAGTTATCGAACCAAGTTGCATGCCAAGTACGATCATCATGACCGGGATTGCCGCGTCCCCAACCATAGACATCGTGGAGTGGACGGCTTCAGGGATTTCCACGGAAAAATAATGAAAAATAAATGCGATCATTGCAGCGTAAGTTGTTGGCATTTTCATTACGTTTTCAAGTGCCCGCCTCATTCCGCTGGTGCTTCTGGATGCATAATAAATGCCGAAAAAATTATTTTGCAAAGCCTGAACGACAATGATAAAAACGGAATATGGGACTGCTGCTTCCCCTACACTAAACAGCACAACAGGCAATCCGTAATTTCCCGAATTCATGAATCCAGTTGCAAGAATCGACGCGCTTTCGATCTGGGGTTCCCACTTGAAAATTTTTGCGAGTATTTTATTTAGGAAAACCATGATATAAAATAAAACAAACATATAAACGAGGATAACGATAAATCCACGATCAAACGTAGATTCATATAGAGTTGTAAATACTAGCGCAGGTGATAGAATGTACAGAGATACAGCAGAAACCGACTTTACATCCAGCACCCGGATCCGCTGCAGGATAAATCCCGATGCAAAAACAGCCATGATTGGTAAGATAACACTTAAAAACAAACCCATTTTTTAACATCTCCATGAATAGAACTAAAGAATAGTTTAGCATATTTAGAGAATAATGTGTTTTTATGTCCGTTGAATCATGGATGGCAATCGTTGATAGCATACATTTTTGTAAGAAAAAACTCCGTACATAACATAAAAATGATCACGGGCGCGCACATTGCCCCTGATCATTTTTCTTACCAAAGATATTTCTAATGAAAATCCTCACCCGCATTCTCACTTGCTTCCGCTTCAACCCGTTCCATAAACTCTCCCATCGCACTATAACCCTGCTGCTGGAGATACCAGTTGTTCGCAGCGGCTTCAATGAGTCCAGCTACATCTCTTCCCGGTTGCAGCTGAATTTCAATAAATGGAATAGGTACCCCCATATATTCTGAATACTTTTGCTCGAGTTCCAGTTCGTTATTTAAATCATCCGCTTTCCATTTCGTGAGTTTGATATCTAATGTAATTCTTGTCTCATCCTGGAAAGCTTTGCGTCCGTAAATACGCACTACATTTAAAAGCCCGATACTGCGCAGAGCAAGAAATTCCCTATTTGTTTCGTTATGTGTGCCAAGTAGGGTCTGTGGACTGAGTTTTTTTAGCACAATCATATCATCTGCTACCAGTCGGTGCCCACGGCGGATCAGTGTATGCGCGGTTTCACTTTTGCCAACGCCCGAATCCCCGCGCAAAAGGATGCCGATCCCTGAAACATTGATACAAACACCGTGCACCGCTGTCTCTTCTGAAAGGGTTTTAATCATATGCGCATCTACCTTTGGAATAAATTCGGCAGTTGATTCCTTAGTCCATAATAATGGGATGCCTTCCTCGGTGCAAAACTTTGTCAAATACTCTAATCCCCCTTGTCCATGAGTAACAATAAAACATGGAGGGCGATACTTTACAATGTTTCCAATCCGGTGTTTTCGTTCTGCTTTCGTTAATTTATGTAAGTAGGTGATTTCTTTTCTGCCCAGCACTTGTACACGGTCCATCGGGAAAAAATCAAAATATCCAACAAACTCCAATCCCGGCCGATGTGCCTTTGGCTGGGTAATGTTTCGGTCCAATTGCTCCTTACCAGCAAGAACCTTCAAAGAAAACCTTTTCACCAAATTCCTTATTGTAATCCTCTTCATATCCGTAAACACTCCCAAAATAACTATATCACGGATAGGGGTCCTTGTCTAAAGAGGTCAGATCCCGCCTGAATTTGTCGAATCATCAAGAGGGATCTGTCTTTCTAAAAACTACTCTTCTGAAGGTACAATCGCTTCAATTTCGGTCCAATCGAATGTGCCTTCTTTGATTTTATCTTTGCGTTCTTTTGTAATGATATCCGTTGGTTTATCCCCTTTCGGCCAATCATCATCATGTCCTTCCCATTCGGGTCTTTCCTTCGATAAAATAAATGCAGCAAGGTCAGCAGCTTCTTGATCTGTTAAAGGATCTTCACCGCCAGGAGGCATATTATTTTGGATAAATCCTGCCATTTTTGACATACGCCCCATGCCAGCACCATCATTGAAAGAATTTTCTCCCCAAAGGGCAGGACCAGTATTTGGATCTATCCCTGAACCATCTGTAGCATGGCATGTCATACAGTTCTTTTCTTCATATAATGCTTCTCCATTTGCTACATTTGGCTCCGGAATTTCTTCCATTGTATTTTGCATGCGCCAAGGAATATCTTCTCCAGTCTCTATTCCCTCAGAGATGTAACTCAAATAAGCAACAATAGCACGCATTTCTTTACTTTCATGGTCTATTTTTTCCCCGTTCATACTGCGAAGCATACATCCATTAATCCTGTCCTGAATGGTAAAGACAGCATCTTCCCGCGGACGGTACTGCGGGAATTGTGTCGTAACCCCTACCATCGAGGATACTTTGTCCTTCCCGCCATCAGCATGACAGCTTTGACAGGACAGCTCATTTCCAACCTCCTCTGCCAGCACGGTGTTTGTTTCATTAAAAACTTTTTCGCCGTACTGGATCATCTCGGTCATTGGATCATCTTCATCCAAATCCTCAAGTGATGGTGGATCATAGGCGAGTTCCTCCTTTCCTGTTTCTTGTTGGTTGCCCTGGGTTTCAGTTTGGGCGTTTTCATTTTTGTCTTTAGAACATGCAACAAATATAAGTGTAAGTACAACGAATAGTAGGGAAATTTTCAACATGTTCGATCTTTTCATTTCTTTTTCCTCCCTAAATTGAATTTTCCTTACACCAATATTTTAACAATTCATAATTAACCTGTGTGAATTTTGGCAACGCTATCGCCCGGTGTGCGAATATAGTCATAAAGTAGCCATAAAATAGACAAAAAGGTGCCTGTGACAAAAAGGTGCCTGTCACTTCCCGAATTTTGTCGAAGGATATTTGTAGAAAATATGCTAAAATGCTCATAATTTCGTTTCTAATATTAGCTAGATTGTGTATAATAAGAGAATAGCAGATTCACGAGCAAGACAAGTGATTATAAAAAATAAACATTTTGCTGAAGAAAGGCAAATTTTTTTATGTACAGAAGGGGAATTGAATAATATGGGAAGGTCAAAAAGAAGAAAGTCGAAAAAAATCTGGTTAATTCCACTGGCAATCCTACTTTTACTTGTGTTAGGGATAGGTGGCTATGCTTTTTCTCTCTATAATAACGCGAAGAATACCGTAAATAATAAAATGCATGATCCGGTAGATTCGATTGATTTAAATGAAACGAAAAAGAAAATTAAGGCAAGCAAATCTCTAAATATCCTGTTAATGGGTGTTGATGCCAGAGGAGCTGATAAAGGCCGTTCCGATGCCTTAATGGTCCTAACGCTAAATCCTAAGACGGACAGTATGCAGATTGTCAGCATTCCCAGGGACACAAGAGTAGAAATAGCTGGTAGAGGAACACAGGATAAAATTAACCATGCCTATGCATTTGGCGGCGCTGATATGGCCGTTAATACGGTAGAAAATTTCCTTGATGTTGACATGGATTATTATGTAAGCATGAATATGGAAGGAATGGAAGAGCTCGTCGATCAACTTGGCGGTATTACAGTAGAAAATGATATCGAATGGCAAGATAAAAAGTATCATTTTACCAAAGGAACGACAGAGTTGGACGGGGATAAAGCGATGCATTTTGTCCGCATGCGTAAGCAAGATCCAAATGGCGACTTTGGAAGAACAACGCGTCAGCGCAAGGTCATTCAGGGAATTATTGATAAAGGTGCCAGCATCGGATCTGTGACGAAGTTTGACGGCATGATTGATATCCTTGGAAATAATATGGCTACAAATATGGACTTTGATGATATGAAAAAGCTGTTTTCCGATTATAAAAATACAAGAAAGAAGACGGAGAACTATCAGATGGAAGGAACCGGAACGAACATTGGCGGAGTCTACTATATGCAGGTGGATGACGCAGAAATTCAAAAAGTGCACAGCATGATTAAAGATATGAAAGAGTGATCGAATCCAAAGAAAGCTTTCGCAGGACGAAAAAGAAGTGTTAGCATTTTTGGAGACAGACTCCGCTCGAAATTTTGTTGAGTATTTTCTAGGAATATGCATATGCAAAAGCTGTTGACTTAATCAGACGACGGTGATATGATAAATCACAATTCAATAATTCTTATCAAGAGAAGTTGAGGGATATGGCCCGATGACACTTCAGCAACCTCTGATTCCGATCAGAAAGGTGCTAATTCCACCAAGTATTATGCTTGGAAGATAAGAGCGGACACGGACTGTAAATCGTAACCCTCTTTTCTTCCGGGAAAAGGGGGTTTGTTATTGGCAAAAAACCGTATCGATGAAAATCGTTTAAGATGTTGTAAACTTAATTCCAACTAAATCAATGTGTAATATCGAATTAAAAATTTAATCACAGAACAGGAGGGATGATCGTATGAGCGAAGTCATTCTATTATCCGGAAGTCCATCTGAACATTCACGATCACACCATGTACTGCAATATATAGGAACATTGGTGGAAGCGGAAGGGTATCGTATCAAACATATTTCCATTCGAGATATTCCAAAGGAAGATCTATTTCTAGGAAGGTATGACAGTCCCGCTGTTGCAGAAGTAAGTAGAACGTTAGAAAAAGCAAGTGGGGTTATCGTTGGTTCTCCCGTTTACAAAGCAGCATACTCTGGCGTTTTAAAAGCATTACTGGATCTGCTTCCGCAAGATATCCTGCAGCATAAACCGGCGCTTCCTATCATGACAGGCGGTAGTCCATCCCACATGCTGGCACTGGAATATACATTGAAACCGGTGCTCGCTACATTGAAAGGACAGACATTAAAAGGGGTTTATTTGCTTGACCGTCAAATCGATCGCAAACTGGAAAATCCGATTGTGGATGAAGATGTTTTAAATCGAGCCAAGAAGCAGGTGCAGTATTTAATCAGTATATTAAAAAAGCAGGAAGCCGCTCTGAATGCTTCCTATCTATAAAAAGATTGATGAGGAGGTATGCCATCGTGGTGAAAAAAAGAATTTTGTTAAATGCGTTTGAAATGAATTGTTCCGGTCACCAATCATGTGGAATGCTGTGTGTTGCTCGTAAAAAAATAGAAGATATATAAGGGTCCGAGAATCGGTAATGGATTCTCGGACTCCCATCTTCTTTTATTTCAATTTTTTCTATTAGTTTGTGGAGCATTTCTTCATCAAGGATAGGGTTTTGAACAAATTGTTCAATTTGTTGGATTAGTTTGGTAAAATCAATCTTTTGCTTTTGCTGAAGTAATCCCATTTCTAATTTAACCTTTTCCTCATTTAGTTTTGCAATCTGATTTCCATTATCTTCAATAAGCAATCTATATTCATCGTCATGTATTTCACCCCGTATTTTCATGCGAAGTGCAGCAGTTTTGTCTTTCTTGATGTTCTCAATCTCCTTGAGAATTTTAGCAAGTCGCTTCTGATCACGCTGAACGCAAGTTGTTATCTTTTTCTCAATATTTTTTTGAATGGATTTTGTGGAAAGCTCCGAAAACATTTGTTTTATATCTTCTGAAATTGCCTTAATCAAAACATTTTCCCGTACAAGATGGCTTGAACATTGTGTATGGCCATGTTTATTATATGTTCCGCAAATATATCCTTTGCGATTTGCTTTAAAGTGCATACTCTTACCGCAATCAGCACAAAGGGAGATATTTGTGAAAAGATGTTTTTTAGCATATGGCCGTTTACGTTTTCTTTCTGTGATTAATTGCTGGACTACCTGAAAATCATCTTTAGAGATAATTGCATCATGTGTGTTTTCGCTGATGATATAATTTGATGGATCATTACTTTTTCGTTTTTCAGTTGTAACACTAATTGAGGTCTCTCTTTGTTGAACCAGATTACCGATATAGTGTGGATTCTCCAGAATGTTTCGAACTGTAGATCCATGCCATATAGAGCTTGAGTTTCTTTTTCCTGCAATTTCTGATGGGGTACTAATACCTTCCTCCAAAAGCTCCCTAGCTATCCTATCAAATCCATTTCCTGAAAGATAGGAGTTGAATATTCGACGCACCACATCGGGTGTAAAATCATTTTTGATTTTTAAAACTCCATCTTGTACGTAGTACCCGTATGGTGGCACAGAACCTTTAAATTTGCCTTTTGCCCTAATTCTCAAAGCGGCCTTCACACGGTCACTTGTTCTTTGCGATTCTTGTTCATACATCCATGCGTACAACCCAAACATCTGCGTGTTTCCAGATAGTGTGTCAATGGCTCCATCCAATGTAAGGATGTGAATGCCACAATTTTCAGCAAGATTTTTAATTTCATAGGAGAGTTGTCCATTTCTTGCTAATCGTGACAATTCTTTTGCTAGAATAATGTCAAACTTCCCCATCTTTGCTTCCTCAATCATTCGTTTCAATTCAGGGCGTTTTGTCATTTTAGTTCCGGATTGGACATCTAAATAGATATCGTACAAATCCCATCCCTTTTCGGTCAGTAGATTCATAAATAATTTTTTTTGGTTTTCAAGAGATTGCTTTTGTTCTTCTTTATTTGTTGAAACACGAATGTATATTGCACATTTCATGCCACTTCCTCCTCTTTAGAAGAGTCAGCGGAATTCACCTTATTATTATCATAGAATTCCTTGATAAGTGCGTCAACTTTTTCGTTCAATATGGATTGGAAAATGTCTTCGAGGGTGATTGAGGTTGTATTATTGAAGATTTTTTCGAGGGTCATTCTGTTTTCCTCCTGCTGTTTTTATTTTTATTTTTGATGCAATCCAATTGTATGGGAGAGATGGGTAAATACCTAAGAAAATAAATTCGAGGGTGTTTTACTTTGGATTGTAAGTTAATCATACCCAAGCTCCTAATTAAAAATCAAAGTTATTAGGTTCTAGGGTGAATTTTTTTGAATTACCGTTATAAATACACTGTAAAGCTACTAGAACAATATTGAACCACAATTCCTTTATTACAACCTTCAGCAAATCCTACAATGAAACTATCAACGTAAGATAGTTCAGATAGTTCCCCTAAAACCTACCTCAAAGAGCGATCTATACCGCTTCTAGTCATTGTCCTTTCTTTGGCAAATCCATGAAGAATATAAAAACTAAATTCCACATTGCGTTCTAGCGATGTGATGAGGGTCTTTTAAATTGGTTCGGCTTGGGAAAATTTTATGTTGGAAACCCATTGATAGTGTGAACTTTTCATAGTCCCAAAATAAAAATACAGGAGTTGATGAATGATGTTACATTCGTTTGAAATGTAATTGCCAATAAGTTATGAGGATGCACGGCACTTGTTTTACATGTATGGAGTTAAAGTAGACAGATATGAACACTTTGGTGCTGCTGTAATAGCGTTGAATCAAAAAGTAAAAGATAGATTTAACGCTTATGGAATCAGGTGGTTAAGCTCCCAAGGGAAAGGAATTTGGTATCTTCATTTGAAAGTCGATGCTATCAAAATACTTAGAAAGAGTGACATTACAGACAACGACTATGCTGCAGTAGAAGCGAATATCCGCATTTTTTTGATTAAACACTTTGGCCATGCCTCATACTTTAATTCTCACCGACTTACACGAATCGACTATAGATTTGATGCAGTGGTACCAAATCCTAAAGATAGAAAGTTGTTGTTTCACTTGTTTGAAAAGTACACCAAAAAGTATGGCTTTAAAGAAATGGTCAAATGGGGAAAGGACGAAAATGGAAATCCGATCAAATATGAGACATCACAATACCATAAATGCAAGAGTGTTGAACTTTTCATCTATAGTAAAGAGGATGAACGGAAAGCAAAAGGGGAAAAAATAGAGCCTTATGACCGCAATCGAGTCAGATATGAGTTGAGATTGAAGAATGAACATTTGAATGGAATGACAAGAGATGATAAAGGGACGGGCAGACCGAAGAAACTAAGTGCTTACTTTTCGAATGCTTTATCTGAACAATATTTGACAAAACATGTTTTACCAATTGTCCACAAAGGTAATTATTACAAAATTTCCGAGGCGGAAAAGATCATAGAAAATAGTTCCTTTTCAAAATTGAAAAAGAAAAAACTCCGAGCATTCCTCATTTCCATTTCCAAGGGAAATATTGATACGCCTCTAAAAAAGGGTATGTCAAAACCCACTTATCGACAATACCTTCGTGACCTTGAAAATATTGGGGTCAATCCAATCCTCATACCAAAAAACCGCAAAGACTTCCCAAATCAACTGAAAAATCCATTTATCCTCTGAATAATTGGTTGCAAAAGTTTTGAATTCGTAATCTGTTTGAATTTAAAGAGTGAGGCTCCTAACTAAAAAGGTGTTGCAAAATGAACGGGGATAATGTAATATATGAGGAAATCAAAATTCATTTGACTATTAAAATAGCTACGACAAGGATATGAGCAACTTTTAACGGTTTACAGAGAGGGAAGTCATGTTGAAATCTTCCCAACGCAGGAAAGTTGTCTTACCACCTTTGAGCTGTATTGGGGAACCAAAGTATCTAATACCGTCAATGCTACGTTACAGCACCAGAGCCTTAAAGCTATTTTCTTGCTTTATGGGAATTTGGGTGGAACCACGGATAACACATTCGTCCCTCTATTAGGGATGGGTGTGTTTTTTTATTTTATTTCAAAATAATAACAATAATTGCTATGAAAAGGACATGAGTTACTTTTAACGGTGTACAGAGAGGGAAGTTGTGCTGAGATCTTCCTAACGCAGGAGAGTAACTTACCACCTTTGAGCTGCATTGAGGAATCAAGTATTCAATGCCGTTTATGCTACGTTACAGCACCAGAGCCATATAGCAACTTTTTGCCTTATGGGAATTTGGGTGGAACCACGGATAACACATTCGTCCCTCTTCTAGGGATGAGTGTGTTTTTTTATTAAACAAAATGATAAAGGAGTGTTTTGACTATGGAGGAAAATATCGTAAGAATTCAATTTCCAGATGGGCAGGTAAAGGAATTTCCTGTAGGTACTACTGTAGCGAAGGTGGCAGAAGTTATTAGCCTAAGTTTAAGGAAAAATGCAGAAGCGGGAAAGGTAGATAATCAAATTGTAGATTTGAGCTATGAGTTAAACCGGAACGCAAGTCTGTCTATTCTAACGCAGGATTCGGAAGATGGAATACATGTACTACGTCATACGTCAGCACATGTATTAGCACAAGCGGTCAAAAGATTATATGGAAACGTGAAACTAGGTATAGGGCCTGTTATTGAAGATGGATTTTACTATGATATGAAATTGGAGCAAAGTCTGAATTCAGATGACCTACATGCTATCGAAAAAGAGATGGAAAAAGTCATAAATGGAAATTTCGAGATTCAACGATTAGAAGTATCTTATGATGAAGCCGAAAGATTATTTGAAGAAAACGATGAACCATATAAGATAGAAATATTAAAAGGCCTTCCTAAAGGTGAAAAAATTACTTTATATAAACAAGGAGAATTCATTGACCTTTGCCGTGGCCCACATTTACCTTCTACAGGTTTCATAAAAGCATTCAAATTGACACGAGTCTCGGGTGCTTATTGGCGGGGAGATAGTGATAATGATGTTCTACAACGAGTCTATGGAGTTGCTTTTAAAAATAAAAAAGATTTGGAACAACATTTGAGCTTCTTGGAAGAAGCAGAAAAGCGAGATCATCGAAAGTTGGGAAAACAATTAGAATTATTTATGTTCTCGGAGGAAGCTCCAGGAATGCCCTTTTATTTGCCAAAAGGACAAATAGTAAGGAACGAATTGGAAAGGTTCTCCAGAGAAGTACAAAGCAGTGCATATTATGATGAAGTTCGTACACCTTTCATGATGAATCAAGAACTATGGGAGAAGTCAGGCCATTGGGACCATTACCATGAAAATATGTATTTTTCAGAAGTGGATAACACAAAATTTGCTTTGAAACCGATGAATTGTCCGGGGCACATGCTTATATTTAAAAATAACCTATACTCTTATAGAGATCTTCCCATAAGATTGGCAGAGTTTGGTCAAGTTCATCGTCATGAATATAGCGGTGCATTAAATGGGTTGCTTAGGGTTCGTACATTTTGTCAAGATGATGCTCACATATTCGTCCGAGAGAATCAAATTGAAAGTGAAATTAAGCAGGTGTTTAATTTAATTGATCAGGTTTATCGTACATTCGGTTTTGATTATTCGGTTGAACTTTCGACTCGTCCGGAAGATTCATTGGGTGATGATGCTCTTTGGGAAATCTCTGAAACAGCATTAAGAAATGTACTTGATACTCTTAATGTTGACTATCAATTAAACGAAGGGGACGGAGCATTTTATGGTCCAAAGATTGATTTTCACATCAAAGATGCTTTAAAACGAAGCCACCAATGTGGAACAATTCAGCTTGATTTTCAAATGCCTGAAAAATTTGACCTTACTTATGTAAATGAAAAAAATGAAAAGGTTCGTCCTGTTGTCATTCATCGTGCTATTTTTGGTTCTATTGATCGTTTCTTTGGGATTCTCATCGAACATTTTGCTGGAGCCTTTCCGTTATGGTTAGCACCAGTACAGGCACAAATAATACCCGTCTCAAAAGTTCACTGGGATTACTGTCTAAGTATTCAAAAGGAACTGGAAAAGTTAGGTGTAAGAGTGAAAATTGATGATCGTAATGAAAAACTTGGATATAAAATAAGGGAAGCACAGATGCAAAAAATCCCGTACATGGCAGTTGTAGGGGACAATGAAGTAAAAGAAGAAACAATAAATGTAAGAGAATATGGAGAACAACGGTCAAAGAGTGAATCATTTGGAGATTTTAAGAATAAAGTTGTTCAGCAAATAAATGAACGAAGCCTTTAGTTTGTTTGTTCTTTCCTTTTGGAAATGAAGTAAAGGGGAATGATAATGAATTGACAAAAGGGAGGCTTTTAGTTGCGATTGAGGTGATAAACTTCAATGAGTTTTATATACAAAAAGACGAAAGAACCATTTTCGGTTCTTTCGTCTTTAATGCTTGTAAGAATTCATGAAGTTGATTAAGGCCTGAGCTATCAAATCTTGCATTTTTAGATGAGGGTATTGATCATCACAAAATTTGCTGAATTCCTCATAAATATCAGTGTTCATTTTGATGCTTTTATTGACGAACCCTGCATCATTACCATAAATTCGTTCATCAAGTAACAACAACTTGTTTTTCTCGTATAGCTGAACGATATTTTTTAGGGTGTTTAGGTTCTTTTGGATAAAGGTAATCTCTGATAATTCTCCCTTTTCATTGACCTTTTTTCGCTCTTCCTCTGATCGCACGAATGGGTAATATTGTTTGTCCGACTGGTGATAAAAATAATCACCAACCCTCATTTCTTTCGTGAAAGTGCTGTACGGTATACCGACGATTTCGGCTACTTGCTTCAAGTCATACTTTTGTAATAGTTGGTTTACCTCTTTGATTCGGATAGATGGTTTCGTTGTAAAGAATGTGTCTTTATCCATAGGCACAACCCCTTTCTTTTAATGAAGATATAGTATTATAGAAAGAAAGAGATTCTTTTATTCCATATGAGGAGGAATGCAATGAAAGAAACTGAGAGAGAATTTGTATTACCTATTACTAACTATCTAAATCAAAAGATTGTTATTGACTTATTGGCAGTAATAGAGGATGGCTTTGCAGAGGTAACTAATTTAAACATCTCAACTACAAAAGGTAGCACGATAACTGGAATTGTTGATGGTGAAGGTGGATTTGGAAAGTAAAAAGGTATTCAGAAAAATAAAAAGAGGTGTTTCTCATGTTGGACAATAATGTAGTTGAATGTATAAAAGAAATCACAGAATCCTCAAGGAATGGAAAACTCGTCTTTTTTGTTGGTGCGGGAGTTTCAACACTTTCAGATTATCCTCAATGGTGGAGGTTGGTAGATAAGTATCATGAAGAGCTCTATGGGGGTCCAAAGAAAGGAAATTATTCTTCTGATGAATATCTTCGAATTCCTCAAATATTTTATAATGTCAAAGGTGAAATGGAATTTGATGGTATACTAAAAGGTTTTTTTCAGGTAGATAAGCCTACGAACCCAACACATGACAAGATATTAGCTATGAACCCTGCACATGTAATTACAACTAATTATGATAATTTGATTGATACTGCTTGTTGGAAGAGAGGGAAATATTTTAGTGTAATCAGTGCTGAAGAAGACGTTGCTAATGCCACTTCATCAAGATATTTACTAAAGGTTCATGGGGATTTTAGACGGGGTTATAAAGGGGAAAATGTAGTTTTAAAGGAAGATGACTATCTGAATTATGATCAGAATTATCCTCTTATCAGTAACCTCATGAAGACAATAATTGCAACGCATACCATTGTTTTCATAGGTTATGGTTTAGGAGATTATAATATTAATATGTTGTTAAATTGGGTAAGAAAGTTACAAAAGGACAGTTTTCATAAACCATTTTTTATTAGAACAGATCCTTCGCCCATTGAAAATGAGACTTCAATCTATTACGAGAATAAAGGATTACGAATAATTGATGCAGCTAGTTTGATAGATAGTAATGAATATGATTATTTAGAACGTTATTCAGCAGTAATGGATCTTCTTATTGAATCAAAAGAAAATAAATTTATCACTAAAGACGACGAAGTAATTGATTATATATACGGAAAAATAAGCCCATTATTTGCCCTTCAGTATATTCGTAAAATTGATCTCAAACATGTCTTTGAATACGATTATCACTTTGAAGTCAATGGTACTGTTGTTCGGCATAAGAATAAGGGCTTTGGTTACATGGAGCGTTTTTTTGAATTAAGAGAGAACTGCGATGAGAGAAGTAAACTTTCCAAAAAACAATGTGAAAGGTTTAATGCTCTTTCTAATTTCTTTGAGAAGAATGGAGTTATCTGTATGGCGAAAGATGCAGGTACTCTGAATACTTCAATAGAGATTAATAGTTTGGCGTATCACGGTAAATATGATGAAATGAAGAAATTTATTGAAGAGCAATCGGTAAATATTGAGGATGATTATAAAAAAGCATTTTTTCTTGCGTGTTTAGGTAGGTGGGAAGAATCCTATAACCTTTATTCAAATATCATCTTAAATTCTATAGATGAATCAAATTGGTGTGTACATTATCTATCACAAATAAATAGATATAGGATTTATCAATCAATAACACAAGCTGTAACACAGTTCAATGGTCTTGGTTTATTAACATTTGGGAGGCATTATAAACCATTTACTGATGAATTTCTAGCTAGGGTCGAAAGGGAAATGACAAATTTTAGTATTGATGATTTATTTAGTGGTATGCCATTTGAGTTTCAAAAGAAATATAAGATACTTGAGTTTTTAAGTGATAATCAGTTTTTATATGATGATACTGTAAAACTTTTTGAGTTGACGAATAAAGTGCGTTCTGAAATGAGTAAAGGGTCTTATTCTTTTGGAATGTCATCTGATGTTGTTGTTCTTCTTCGGCTTTATGATAATTTACGTTTTTTATATGAAAATTGCTTATGGTCTGTTTCTTTTCATGAATTTCATCAATATATGCGAAACTCAATGAGCCTACTAATTGAAAAGGCTGAATATGAGCGAACGAGGGATATTGATGAATTTGGATTCTCTTTTGGGGGAAGAAAAACAGGTTTTTTTATTGATTATTACGATTTTGTTAATATATCAAGAAACTTTAAAATTGATGACATAAAGCATCTTGAGAGAAGTTGCTCAATTGATAAAATTAGGTTTGGTGAACAGGAAAAAATAGAGGAATACTTAGTTGGTATAGCAGAAGAAATTACTAAGCAATTTTCTGCTAATGGAATGAACGTCGTTTTTTATACTCAGTTTATTACGGAAGCAAAAGCAGCACTCTATTTTGCTAAATATGTAAAACTATCTGAAGAGGGACTTAGGAAAATAGTGAAAGCATTGTTGTTTTATTTTCTTGAGAGAGATTTGGATATAGGAAAACGCTATGTATGGTTAGAGAGATTAACTATATGTAATGGATTACCCAAGTCAATAATTTCTATTATTGATGATTTTTTAGTGTTACAGGCAGAAAAACATAATGATCAAAATTTTTCAGAGGAATCATCAAATGGTTTATATTCCAGGGACTATGGTGCTTTAATTAAGCACTTTGAGAAGAGTTTCATTTCAAAAAGACTATCAGAAATCGCTTTATGTTTAACACAAGATAAGCAAAAACAAATTGACTTTTTGTTTGAATTATTACCCCTACTTTCCACTAATGCAAAAAGTCATCTATTTAGTTTTAAAAAAGTTGAAAATATAAAGGATTTAATGAATGGAATTAGAATAGGATTAATTGATGATTTCACTCCGGAGCATGAAGAATTAATTATTGAATATCTGGAGAAACGAAAGGTAGATTATATTGTTGAGAAGGAAAAGGGAATACAAACTTTTTCTTCTAACGACTATATGAGTACCTTTGGTATCTGGTATTTTCTTGAGGAAATAAATAATTCAAAAATGGAAGAGTTTATTGGAATGGATGATCAGTATGACTTTTTTGTAGACCCAGAGAATTTTGATTACAAAAAGTTTATACCATCGTGGCTAAAAAATTATAATGATAAATTACTTAGTGAAATCGCTGGAAATAAACATATGAAACATCATGTGATTGAGGCACTAAAAGAAAGAGTTGAAAACTCAAATGATAAGAGGTATTTGGAAATTCTAATGAATCACTTTATCTAAAACTCATTTGTAAATCTTTACTAAAGGTGAATTCCACTGCTCAAGAAAATTTGCTATGGTTTGTCTACACATAGCACTCTACGCACCAGGATTATGGAAACACCCAGAAGACCAATCCCATCGTTACAAAGATAGTGCTTATTGGATCGAACTCGCGAACATTTTAGAAAAAGGACGTTTTGACGCTGTATTTTTAGCGGATGTCCTTGGAACGTATGATGTTTACCAGGGTTCAAGAAATGCCGCTGTCCGCCAAGGTGCGCAATCCCCAGTAAATGATCCATTGCTCGTCGTCCCGCTCATGTCAACAGTTACCGAGCATCTGGGCTTTGGTGTAACAGCATCCGTCACGCATGAACATCCATATACATTTGCCCGCAGAATGTCGACGCTGGATCATATTACAGACGGTCGCGTTGGCTGGAACGTGGTCACATCCTATTTAAAAAGTGCAGCGGTGAATATCGGCCTAGACGATCAAGTGAAGCATGATGAACGCTACGATATCGCTGATGAGTATTTGAAAGTTTGCTATAAATTGTGGGAAGGCAGCTGGGAGGATGATGCCGTTAAGCATGATAAAGAAAACGGCATCTACACGGATCCAACAAAAGTCCACGATATTCAGCACGAAGGAAAATACTTCAAAGTGCCAGGTGCCCACTTGTGCGAACCGTCCCCGCAACGGACACCCGTCCTTTTCCAAGCAGGTGCCTCTACAAGAGGCCGTGCTTTTGCAGCAGAAAATGGCGAATTGGTATTTATCGGGTCCCCAACAAAACAAATAGCAAAAAACACGGTGAAAAAATTACGACATGATGCAGAACAAATAGGAAGGGATCCTGAGGAAATCAAGGTGCTTTCGATGTTTGTGCCAATAGTGGGCAGGACGGAAAAAGAAGCTTGGGCAAAATATGAAGACTACAAACAATATATTAGCTATGAAGGTGCATGTGCGCTACTGGGAGGCTGGACTGGTATTGATTTTTCCAAGTATGATCCAGATGAAAAACTGCGTTACGTGAAGAATGATGCCCTTCAGTCAGCGGTCGAAAATTTCACGAAAATTGATCCGGAAAAAGAGTGGACGGTAAGAGAAATTATCCAATCCGTTGGAATAGGCGGCATGGGCGCATTTGCTGTCGGCACGCCTGAGCAAATCGCAAACACGATGGAAGAATGGCTGGAAGAAGCTGATGTTGACGGCTTTAACATTGCCTATGTTGTCTCCCCAGGGACCTTCATTGATTTTGTGGATTTAGTCGTTCCTATTCTACGAGAGCGAGGATTAGTCCCGGAAAAATATGAAGGAAATACATTAAGAGATAATTTATTTGGAAATGGGGACCATCTGCCCGACCATCATCGTGGAAAGCGGTATAGCCTTGGTTCTGCTGTTGGTAAATAGATAGAGTAGAGTGAGCCCGATAGTAGATAATTTTTCTTTATCATTTATCGAATGCTAAATATAATAAAAGAAGGGCCGCTATCTTCGTTGTGGCCCTTCTTTTATCAATGATCTTTTTTATGCTTCTTTTCTATCAGATTTTGACATTTCCATCATTTCCATCTTGGATAAATGGCAAGATTATTAATTTTCCTTTATTATTAATGCACATCATTCAATCATCGATTTGTCACATCTTAAATCTTTCATTCTTCTAATTCAAAGAGTAATCGCATAAAAACATCTCAATGTATCAAAAGCGGACATTCCTATGTGTAATATGTACGATGGGAAACCTCTTATTGCTTAGTTCCAAATTGTTCCAACAGCAACACTTCAGTCATCCCCACTACGCCTTTTCCACAAAAACCACCATCAGCCACCAGGCTTTGCATCCTTATGTACACCGTATCTTCTCAGCCGATCTATTTTTCAAATAATTGGAATGGAATGTTGTCAAAATTTGCAGAATATGCTAGAATAGTGAAAATTATAAAGTGAATACTTTTTATTAAGTATCAAATAAAGCATTTACTTTATTTGGTATGAATCTTTTTACCGCACTGTGTAATGGGGGATTTGAATGGAAGGTATTTATCAAAAAATAGCGGAACACCAATCTATTTTCACGAAAAAATTTCAGAAAATTTCATCATATATCTATCATGAGCCAGAGATCATTGCTGCAAATTCGGCTACAGAGGCTGGTAAAACGATGGGAGTCAGTGAGACGACAGTGATTCGTTTCTGTCAAACACTTGGTTATCCGGGTTATCGCGCGCTTCAGGAAGAGGTGCAGAAGCATCTTTTCCAAAAAAGCAGTTTAACAGAATATGTGGAGGATAAAGCGATCGATGGCAGTCAGAACCAGCCAATCAAAGGATTAATGGCCAATGATTTGGAAGCCATTCAACAGACGATGAGGCAGATTTCAGAAGCGCATCTGGAAACAGCTGTTACGAAAATAGCTGCTGCAGATAAAGTGCTAGTGGCAGGCATCCGCACCTCCCACGCTTTAGCGAGCTGGTTTGCTTTTTCGCTTGATTTAATTATGGGAAACACCCGTCTTTATCAACCCAATGTGGATGATATTTTACTTCGAATGAGTGCGTTATCGGACCAAAGTGTTGTGGTTGCTTTTTCATTTCACCGTTATGCGATAGATACGATACGTCTTGCAAAACTCGCTAAGCAGCAGGGGGCTTTCGTGATTGCATTCACCGATTCGCCGGTTTCGCCCATTACAGGGCATGCCAGCCTTACGCTTCCGATTCCATTTCACGAAAAATCAACGCTGGATGTAGCACCGGCTGCAATGTCACTGGCAAACAGTATTGTGTCTGCAATTTCACTGCGAAATGCCGATCAATTTCAAAAACGGGCAACGCTGTTTGATTCAATTCAAGGTCAAGATTTTTTTGCTTAAATAATGGAGGATGGATAGATATGAAAAAAATAATTGAAACATTAACGCCTGATCTGGAGGATATTTTCCAGCATCTACATGAGCATCCGGAGATCAGTTGGAAAGAATTCCAGACGACGCAGTATATCCAATCATTACTGGAAAAATATGATTGCAATATAAAAACATTTGAAGATACAACAGGGCTTGTTGTAGATGTTGGAAGTGGAAAACCTGTCATCGCCTTACGAGCGGATATGGATGCATTGTGGCAGGAGGTAGATGGAACATTTCAGGCGAATCATTCATGCGGTCATGATGCACATATGACGATTGCGATTGGCGTGTTTATGCATCTCGTAGAAAAAGGTCTTCCGGAACAGGGAACATTTCGCTTTATTTTTCAGCCTGCTGAGGAAAAAGGAACAGGTGCGCTTACATTTGCGGATAAAGGTGTCATTGATGATGTGGATTTTCTGTACGGCATGCATCTGCGCCCGGTTGAGGAACTGGAAAATGGTGCATTTGCTCCAGCGATTCAGCATGGCGCGGCGAAGTTTATTCAAGCAACGGTCCAAGGGGAAGATGCGCACGGGGCTCGTCCACATCTAAACGCCAATGCGATTCAAATTGGAATGGAATTTTTTCAACATTTGAATCATATTCAAGTGAATCCGAGAATCCCTCATTCGGCTAAGATGACTACCTTTCAGGCCGGGGGAAAAAGTACCAATATTATTCCGGGAAACGCTACCTTCTCCATTGATGTACGGGCGCAAACGAATGAGGTTATCGAGATGCTGACAACAAAAATAGAGCAAATCGCGTCCATGCTTGCAGCGTACCATCAGGTGGCCATTGATTTAGAAGTCGGGGCAAATGTTGCTGCGGCGGTGCTTGATCAAGATGCGACTCGAATGATGCGGGAAGCGATTACCTCTTGTGTTGGGGGGGATAATCTTAAGCCTGTTATTACGACAACTGGCGGAGATGATTTTCATTTTTATACGATCAAACGCCCGGATCTCAAAGCCACCATGCTTGCCGTTGGCTGTGACCTGAAGCCGGGATTGCATCACCCGCACATGACATTTGATCACGCGGTTATTCCAAAAGCAGTGGATATTCTCGCAAACGCACTTCGTCAAACAGCTCAAGTTTACAGTGGAAAGAAGGAATAAATGATGGAAAAGATAGAGATTCGATCACTGACAACACTCGAAGAATTAAAACACATGCAAGAGGTGGAGGCGGAGGTTTGGCAAATGGCTCCTACACCACTGCATCAAACATTTACCGCTTTAAATAATGGCGGCATTCTTCTTGGGGCATTTCGGGATGAAAAAATGATTGGTTTTTTATATAGTTTTGCTGGTTTTGATGGAAAAATTCCTTATGTATGCTCTCATATGCTTGGTATTTTACCTGCGTATCAAACATCCGGAATTGGTGTAAAGATGAAACAAAAGCAGGCTAAAATTGCCAGGGAAAAAGGCTATCCTATGCTGACATGGACATTTGATCCGCTGGAAAGCCGTAATGCTTATCTAAATTTACACAAGCTCGGGGCAAGAGGTGTGATCTACAAGCCAAATTATTATGGTTCCATGCATGATGATTTAAACCAAGGACTGCCAACAGATCGCATTCACATTCGATGGGATCTCCATCAAACCAAAGAGGACCTGTCCTTTACCTTTGATCCGGAGCAATTATTGCTCGGTCAGGACGAGGCAGGATCTCCAGCTATCACGGAAGCTTTTCATACAAGTGATTTTCGGAAATCTGATGTTTTTTTCATGGCGATTCCAGCCACGTTTCAAGCAATAAAACAAACTGATTTTCAGTTGGCAAAAAAATGGCGTATGGAAACAAGAAAAGTTTTCCTGACGCTGTTTGAACACGGATTTCAGGCAAAAGATCTGATCCGGGGAGAACGGTCAGTTCATTATTACGTCTTTGCCAAATAAGAAGAGGAGGATTCAACATTGACCATTCCAATCAAACAAATAAAAATACGGAAACTAAATATGCGTTTAAAAAATCCATTTACAACAAGTTTTGGGACGATGCAGGACAGGGCATTTTTTATTACAGAAGCAGAAGATGAAGAAGGTAATCATGGATTTGGGGAGTCGGTAGCTTTTATCAGCCCTTGGTATAGTGAGGAAACCGTTGAGACGAACGCACATGTGATGGAAGATTTTTTAATCCCCATCCTGAAGGAAAATAAACTGACGCATCCAGATGATGTGTCGGCGCTTTTTACACCAATTAAGCGGCATAACATGGCCAAATCAGCATTGGAAGGTGCGATTTGGGATTTGTATGCCAAGCAGAAAAATATATCACTAGCTGAGGCACTTGGTGGAAAGAAAACAGAGATTGATGTCGGGATTAGTATCGGGATTCAGCCAACGGTACAAGATTTATTAAATACCGTTGATCATTACGTACAGGAAGGGTACAAGCGGATTAAAATAAAAATTAAACCAGGCTGGGATGTGGACGTATTACGTGCAGTTCGAGAGCAGTTTCCAGACACACCAATCATGGCGGATGCGAATTCTGCATATACTTTGAAGGATATCCCGCATTTACAGCAGTTGGATGATCTTGATCTAATGATGATTGAGCAACCTTTGGCACATGATGACATTGTGGACCACGCCAAACTGCAAGCCGCCATGAAAACGCCAATCTGCCTAGATGAAAGTATTCATTCTCTAGAGGATACGCGAAAGGCCATTCAACTTGGCAGCTGTAAGATCATTAATATTAAAATTGGACGTGTTGGCGGACTGACGGAAGCAAAACGGATTCATGATTACTGCCTAAAACACGATATAGCCGTTTGGTGCGGAGGTATGCTGGAAGCTGGGGTAGGACGTGCCCATAATATTGCATTAACGACATTATCCGGGTTTACATTGCCAGGAGATACGGCAGGTTCATCCCGGTACTGGGAGAAAGATATCATTACGCCTGAAGTAAAAGTGGAAAGTGGGAAAATTCATGTCCCAAGCAAACCAGGGATCGGCTATGCCATTGATAGGCAAGTGTTAGATGCATTTACCGTGGAAGAGAAGGTGTTCCATTTTTAAGGAAAGAGGAAATGCCATGTATCTTTAGCTAGCAGAAGACACCCTTCTCAAAAAACGTCAGCACTCAGGTGTGGGGGGTTCAAGTGGCTAAATCCGGTTCATACAAAAGAAGGACACCCCTCTTTGCCTTTGGGCTCGCTAGGAGCGAGTTCTTCTTTTGGGGTAAATTGTCAAAATATTATGATTAATAAAGGGAGAGATCAATGAAACAGTATTTTCAAATTGCAGGCGCATATATGGGACTGATTGTCGGAGCAGGTTTTGCATCCGGTCAGGAAGTGTTCCAATTTTTTACCAGTTTTGGTTTGTATAGTTTGATTGGGACTGCAGTAGCAACCGTTTTGTTTGCTTTCTTAGGGATGCAAATTATTCAGCTCGGGTCTCGCTTAAAA
The DNA here is from genome assembly GCF_017874635.1 of Virgibacillus alimentarius. Taxonomy (NCBI): domain Bacteria; kingdom Bacillati; phylum Bacillota; class Bacilli; order Caryophanales; family Bacillaceae; genus Virgibacillus; species Virgibacillus alimentarius. The sequence goes on along the minus strand of NZ_JAGIKX010000014.1, from coordinate 4,866 downwards.
ACAACTTCCCATAAAGATGTCCTTCGGCAAATGTGCGGGAAATATGTAGGGACAGGTGTTGATATTTTAGTTACTTTTTTCCTTTTTGGTGTATCTGTTGTCATGATCGCCGGAAGCGGTTCTATTTTCAAACAGCAATTTGGTATTTCTCCAATCATCGGGAGTTTTATACTTACCGTCCTTGTTATTGTAACCCTAAGTTTAAATGTGAAAAAAGTCATTTCTATTATTAGTATGATGACGCCTTTGCTGCTTATTATGATATTAATAATTACCGGATATTCGATTTTTACAAGTAATGCAAACATGGAAGAACTGGACGCAATCGCTTCGAGTCAATCATCTGGTGCACCAAACTGGCTTGTAGGCGGTATGTTGTATGTTTCTTATAATATTGTCGCAGGTTTCTCGATGCTGGCAGTGATTGGTGGAACGGTAAAAAGTGAAAAAGTGGCAAGACGCGGCGGTTTTCTTGGTGGATTAGGGCTTGGACTTCTACTTTTATTAATCAATTTGGGAATGTTTATGCATGCAGATAAAATCCAAGGGGTGGACATGCCAACCCTATTTTTTGCTAATGAGCTGTCACCAATGGTTGGATTCTTCATGGCCCTTGCATTGCTCGGAATGATTTTTAATACTGCAGTTGGTATGCTATATGCCTTTACTGCACGGTTTATCCAGCCGGAGACACCGAGATTTAAAGATAGCGTTCTGGTGATTGGTCTGCTTGCTTTTGGTGTAAGTTTTATCGGATTCGTCGAACTGGTTGGCTCTGTGTACCCAATTACAGGATATTTAGGTTTTGTGCTGATCCTGGCCATTGTACTGTCATGGATTTCCTCCCGCAGGAAAAAGGATTCGGGCAAGGACGGGAATTGGACAAAAGTGATGTGAGGAATTTTACGCAAAAAGAATGATTTTAGAGCGCTTACTAATATAGTATAATAGATAAAAAGCTTACGAGAAAGGTGGATAGAGATGGACGAGATTAAACATGCGATTCAAGATGTGTATGGTGATGATTATGCTTGGTGCTACGGATGTGGGCGCTTGAATGATTCAGGGTTGCATTTGCGAACCGGGTGGGATGGGAATCAAACGGTTACCTTGTACAATCCGCGAAAGGCGCATATGGCCATCCCTGGCTTTATCTATGGAGGACTGCTTGCATCCCTGATCGATTGTCATGGTACAGGCTCAGCTTCCCTTGCCCTGCACCGGAAAAATGGACATGAACCAGAGGATGGAGTTGAACCTCCACGCTTTGTAACAGCTTCCTTACATGTTGATTTTATGAAACCAACTCCTGACGGTGCCACGTTAAAAGCAATTGGGGAACCCGAAGAAATCCATCCAAAAAAGTGGCGAATCCAAACGGAAGTGTTTGCAGATGATGTTTGTTGTGTAAAAGGGGAAGTGATCGCTGCACTTATGCCCGATTCGTTTGGGTGAACGTTAGTCTGTACAATCAAATAGGTGATGGGGTTTACCATATAACTGCCAATCATGGCTAATGACTCCTGTCAAAGATAAAGGGATACCTATGTCTTTGGCGGGAGTTTTATTTATAATAAGAGCAGAGGAAGGTGATGAAAATAAATTTGTTATTTGTGATGATTGGTGGATTTTTTGGTGCTATCAGCAGGTATGTTTTAGGGGAATGGATACAAACAGACACCGTATTTCCTTTAGGTACTTTATTAGTGAACCTCCTCGGATGCTTTGCCATGGGTTGGTTTTTAACATTTGTGGGCAGAAGAAGGATCATAAGACCAGAACTCACCGTCATGATTGGAACCGGATTTATCGGCTCATTTACAACCTTTTCAACGTTTTCAATGGAGACGATTCATTTATTCCAAAGCGATTTTATTTTGCTTGGAATCCTCTATGTTTTAATAACCATAATAGTAGGGTTGCTACTGGCTTATTTTGGCCGAAAAGTAGCATTAGCAAATCGTAAAGAAGGCGATAGCTTATGATATGGTTCGTAGGATTGGGCGGATCTTTAGGTGCAGCTACCAGATTTTTATTAGGTACGATGTTGAATAAGTATCAAGATCAAATTCCAATCGGTACATGGATGGTGAACGTGACAGGTTCATTTTTGCTTGGAGGCTTGGCTCGTCTTTATCTGACAAACCAAGTCGATGATTGGGTCTGGTTTTTTTGGGGAGTTGGTTTTTGCGGTGCTTATACAACCTTCTCCACATTTGGATATGAAACGATCGATCTCATCCAGTCCAATCAACTAAAGGCAGCTATCATTTATGTAACTTCGTCCGTAATCGTAAGTGTGATTGTTGCAGCGATTGGTCTATCTGTTTTTAGGTAATTAACACAGCAAACGACCTAGACTTTGAATCCTGTTTAGAGGACAATCTGTGCTGTGGTAGAATAAAAGAAATACTTCCTATTTTGGGTGGGAGTTCCCTTTGAACAGGGTAAAGGGTTGAAACCATCATCCTGCATAACAAGAATGGAGGATATTATGGAGAAATCACAGGAAATGCATTTTTATGAATCGAAGATAAGATTAATTTTCCTATTGATATTAGGTGTAGTGTTTATTTTATTTGGCGTTTTAGTTGGTGTTTTTGCTTTTAACGAAGGAGATCTTGGAATGGGCGTTTTAGGTGCAGTGTTGGCCTTGTTTTTTGCATTCTGTATTGTTATGGGGCTAAAGAGACTAGGAAATCCCGGACCTTATCTCACTTTAACGGAGGAAGATTTGATTATTAATGCCTCGTCTAACAATCCGATTTATATTAAATGGGTGGATATTGAAGCGTTCAGCATTTATAAAAAGAATAATAATAAATTCATAGGGGTTATTCTATATGATGAGGAAAAATACCGTGATCTTATGTCTGACAAAATGAGAAAACTCTATCATATAAATACAGTGATGCATTTACCTTTGTATAATATTACATGGGGACAAATTAAACGCCGGGATAAAGAACGGCTGCTGGAGGAGTTAGAAGGGCGTATATCTCAAAATTTGCAAGCAGATGGCAATGATAGCGTCTGATAGGAGTGCAAGGAGAAGCTTATCAGGAGAGATGCGCCGGAAAAGATAAGCAAGGTGGATTGAAACGGCGGAGTAAACAATTGCTACTGGAAGAGCTCGACTCCGGGTTAGGTAGAAATAGGATAAACAAAAAAGGCGTAGACAATGAATTTAGGAGAAATTAGTACTGAAACGGGAGGAAGATACGATTGGAAATCAGAAAATTAGACGCAGATGAACAGCCACCAATGGAATTACTTTTAGCAGCAGACCCCATGCAGAAAATGATAGAAGCGTACCTCCAAAGAGGGCAATGCTTTGTTGCTCGTTTACATAACCGTATCATAGGTGTGTACGTTTTACTCCCAACAAGACCTGAAACAATCGAAATCGTAAACGTAGCGGTTAGTAAGGACGAACAAGGCAAAGGAACCGGAAAGCGGTTAGTGAATCATGCCAAGAAGCAAGCAAAGTCGCTAGGGTTTAAAACCATTGAAATCGGTACAGGAAATTCCAGTACTGGGCAACTGGCACTCTATCAAAAATGCGGGTTTCGGATAACGGGGATCGATAAGAATTTTTTTATTAGACATTACAAGGAAAAAATCTTTGAAAATGGCATACAAGCTGTGGATATGATTCGTTTATCCCAGGATTTATAGCGTTTTAAGTAAAAACGAAAACAGACGGGATTAGGAACATTCCGATTAAATGACTTTTGTTAGATGAATATCAATATATGGAGGATGAAAGAAATGAATCAAGAAGCGCAAGCCTACTGGGATACCTATTGGAAAGGACAAGATAAACCACGATCTGTTAGTGCATGGCAATTCGGAGCTGATCCAGACGAGTTAGCTCAATTGGTGATCGACGGCACCAAAACAGCAACATGTTCAGGTTATATTTTTTATGGAATGGAAAATGAGCCACTACCAACAACAGAGGATTACAGCGTTATCTTAAATAGTGATGACAAACCCGTAGCAATCATTAAAACGACTGAAGTTACATTAGCACCTATGAACGAGGTGACAGAGGAGTTTGCTATTGCAGAAGGAGAAGGAGATAGGACCTATTCATATTGGTGGGACGTGCATGAAAAATTTTTCAGGAATGAGTTAAGGAAAATCGGACGTGAATTTTCAGAAGATATGCTGCTAGTTTGTGAGCGTTTTAAGGTGATTGATGTAAAAAAATAATGTTCAGCCGTCTTGATTGGGTGATGTGAAACAATTGACTTATATAGGGATAAGCATATCGACCGGAGCGCGGAAGAATCGACTGACTGGATCGAGAGGAAATCGACCGGAGATGCGGAAGAATCAGCCGGAGAGAGTGCGTATCAACCAGAGGGCTGGAAGAATCGACCGGAGAGAGTGCGTATCAACCAGAGCGCTGGAAGAATCAACCGGAGAGAGTGCGTATCAACCAGAGGGCTGGAAGAATCAACCGGAGAGAGTGCGTATCAACCGGAGCGCTGGAAGAATCAGCCGGAGAGAGTGCGTATCAACCAGAGCGTGGAAGAATCAACCGGAGAGAGAACAAATCAACCAGAGCGTGGAAGAATCAACCGGTGGGAGTGCGTATCAACCAGAGGGCTGGAAGAATCGACCGGAGAGAGAACAAATCAACCGGAGGGCTGGAAGAATCGACCGGAGAGAGTGCGTATCAACCAGAGGGCTGGAAGAATCAACCGGAGAGAGTGCGTATCAACCAGAGGGCTGGAAGAATCAACCGGAGAGAGTGCGTATCAGTCAAGTCCTGAATTATGTGTAAAATAAGATACAAGGTTTTCAACCATTTATGTGTTGGTATGGAGTTTATTATATTGGGAGGGGTACCCCTCC
>NZ_JAGIKX010000013.1:0-60810 GCF_017874635.1 Virgibacillus alimentarius | reverse complement strand
GGATACTCAAGAGATTGAACCGCCGTATACGGAACCGTACGTACGGTGGTGTGAGAGGTCGACTAACCAAGTAATGGTTAGTCACCTACTCGATTGACGGAGGCTAAGGAGATAGAAGCTGAGCATGCCCTCATACAACCAACTTTCGGGCAAGAAAAAAAGCTTGCAGCATGTTGGCTGCAAGCTTCCATCGTTTATGCGCTAGGATTTCCGGAGCTTCTCATTTGTTTTCGCTTCAATAGCCAAGCTTCCAGTCCGCCGGAGCCAAGCAGAACGCCAGAGACGATCAAAATGAGTCCAATAAAATGTCCCGGGACAATCGATTCGCCTAAGAAAAGAGCCGCTCCAATTAGTGAAAAGAATGTGTTTAAGTTAAGGAATATAGATGATTCTGCTGGCCCAACTTGCCCGATGGCATAGTTATAAGCCATATGTCCAACCCCTGTCGCAATGATTGCAGAGAAAAGGAACACCGCCCAAACGGATGGCGCAACACCGATAAGCGAATCGATGCCACCGGGTTCCTTCCATAAACTGACGATAAAAAGAAAGAAGGAACCGATTAGCAGCATATATACGGTCAATAGACGCGGTTCCATCGTTTCTGAGGCCCGCTTAATTAAAATAAAGCTGAGCGCCTGCGATGTGATGGATAGTAAAATATGTACATCCCCGAGATTAATCCCGTTCACTCCGCCACTGCCGACTAAAACCGTTGTACTCACGCCTAAGGTTCCAAGAATGAAGCCAGTGAACTGGATCCACGAGGGCTTTCTTCTTAAGAAGATCATGGAAAAAACAACGGTTAAGAGCGGACCCAATCCGAGAATCAGTCCTGTATTGGTAGCGGATGTTTTAGTAAGTCCTTCAGCCAGGAAAAAGTGGTGAAAGAAGACACTTAAAAAAGCACCGCCAATAATGTAAATAATCTCTGATTTTTTCGGCAAACGGACAAGCCGCAAAAAGGTAAGGATAAGGAATGCGGTTAAGCTAGCCACGAATATTCTCAAGGATGTAATGGTTATTGGCATAAAATTCGCAACAATCACTTTAAGCGCGGACACATTTATTCCCCACGACAGCATAACGAGAATGATAATGATATAGATTTTATTAACTTTCAACGTAAGATCCCTTCTTCGCGTAGCATAATGTATGTTAGCTTATCATATTTTAATGCATGCGTATAGGGGGGTGGCGGTATTTCTCCATTATCAAAAACGCGCAGTAAATAAAGAAGGTCGAGCAATAACGAGTCAAAGTCGCGCAATATCGCCTCAAGATCGAGCAACACCACCTCAAGGTCGAGCAATACCATCTCAAGGTCGCGCAATACCACTTCAAGGTCGCGCAATATCACCTCAAGATCGAGCAATACCACCTCAAAGTCGAGCAATACCACCTCAAAGTCGCGCAATACCATCTCCAAGTCGCGCAATATCACCTCAAGGTCGCGCAATACCACCTCAAGGTCGAGCAATACCACCTCAAGGTCGCGCAATATCACCTCAAAGTCGAGCAATACCACTTCAAGGTCGAGCAATACCATCTCAAGTTCGCGCAACATCACCTCAAGGTCGAGCAATACCATCTCCAAGTCGAGCAATACCACTTCAAGGTCGAGCAACACCATCTCCATGTCGCGCAATACCACCTCAAAGTCGAGCAATACCACCTCAAAGTCGCGCAACATCACCTCAAGGTCGAGCAATACCATCTCCAAGTCGCGCAATACCACCTCAAGGTCGAGCAATACCATCTCCATGTCGCGCAATACCGCCTCAAGGTCGCGCAATAACACTTCAAGGTCGCGCAATACCGCCTCCATGTCGCGCAATACCGCCTCAAAGTCGAGCAATACCACCTCAAAGTCGAGCAAAAACACCTCAAGATCGAGCAACAACAAATGAGGGGGGAAGCCCCTTCTATGAGTTATAAACTATTAAATAAGTAAGCACGTATCGTTGAAAAGTTTTTGCTATTGGTAGAAAAGCCGCTAATTGTATCGCCAGGTTCCAGTTTTTTTATCTGCCCATGTTGAATTTTTAGACCAACAACCCATAATGGTTACTTCAACAATCTTGCTCTCGCTTCTTTATATTGTGCTTCTAATTGTGCTACATAATCTTTTGTATGTTGTACTTTTTTTATTGCGTCAATTCCTTGACCACAACCCCAAATATCTTTCCACGCTTTTTTACTAGCATCTCCGCCAAAATCCATTTTTGATGGATCACTTTCTGGTAAATGATCTGGGTCCATTCCTGCTGCACGGATGGATGGTGCTAAATAGTTTCCGTGCACACCTGTAAAATAATTGCTATAGACGATATCATCCGAAGTTCCTTCAACAACCGCTTGTTTATACTCGTCAACCGCCCTTGCCTCATGTGTCGCGATAAATGGTGAACCGATATAAGCAAAATCCGCTCCCATTGCTTCCGCTGCCAAAATGCTACCTCCCGTTGCAATAGAGCCCGCGAGTGCAAGTGTTCCATCAAACCATTCACGAATTTCCTGAATGAGTGCAAATGGACTTTTCGAACCAGCATGCCCTCCTGCTCCTGCCGCTACTGCGATTAAACCGTCCGCTCCTTTTTCAATCGCTTTTTTCGCAAACGTCTGATTGATCACATCATGCAATACGACTCCACCATAACTTTGTGTCTCTTGGTAGACATCTTCCCTTACACCGAGTGACGTGATAATGATGGGCACTTTGTATTTTTTACATAAGGCCATATCTTCTTCAAGACGTGTATTCGAACGGTGGACAATTTGATTAATTGCGAAAGGTGCTGCTGGTCGATCCGGATTTTTCGCGTTATAGCTCGCAAGCTCTTCTGTAATTTCTGCAAGCCATTCATCCAGTTGGGAGGACGGTCTTGCGTTAAGTGCAGGCATTGCACCTACGATACCTGCTTTACATTGTTCGATGACAAGCTTTGGATTACTAATGATAAACATCGGCGAACCGATCACTGGGATTCTCATTCTTTTTTTCCATTCCATTAAATTTGTCATTTCACTTCCCCCTTTATTCGTAAGCGCTATCAAATCATTCGAAAATAGCTTAAAAATAGATGTTTCTTTGATCATTTTTCAATCATAGTGAGCGTACCACGAGATAAACCAATGCGCCGTTCTCCTTCATCCGTCCATCCAGTCCATTTCCTATTCTCCTTTCTCCACATGTAAGTTTTCATTTCATCGAATATCGTTTACAATGAAATTAATTCAAAATTTTCAAATTACATGTATATACATGTATCCTATAAAGAATTTCAATTTTTGTCAATGACAAACTTGGAGAAAGGAAGGTTGGCGATGGAAAAACATGAAGTTGAAAATATTTTGCAAGCGTGTGCTTGTGCTAATTTGCGAACGGTCTCACGTTCATTAACCCAGCTGTATAATCAATTACTTCAGGCAACGGATTTAAAAATTACGCAATATTATATGCTCGTTAATATTTATCAGTATAAAAAATTGTCGATTAGCGAATTGGGTGAAGTCATGATGTTGGAGCAAACGACAATCACTCGCAATGTGAATGTGCTAATAAAAAATAATTTTGTCCATGTTGAAAAAGACGAACGAGACTCCCGATCAAAATGCGTCTCTTTAACTTCGGTAGGAATTGAAAAATTGTACGAAGCGACACCGATATGGATGCAAGTGCAGGGGAAAATCGAGCGTGAAATCGGCACAAGTAATTATCATCACCTTTTGCGCACATTGAAACAAGTGCAAAAAATTATTACGCATTATGAAGATATGTAAGCATGGATGTAGTAATACGCGATCATCCATTGCTGCTGCATGATCTTCATCAAGCGTTTAATGACAACATTTTTAGATAGAAAAAAACCACCTCTTGCTTCAGAGATGGTTAGCTATTTCTAGTTTAATCGCGTATATTCAATGGTTTTAATTTTGCTTCTATTTCCGCGCGTCTCGGTTCTAAAAATGGCGGAAGTGCCAATTTTTCACCTAAGTGTTCCACTTCTTCATCGGTGTCGAACCCTGGACCGTCTGTTGCTAATTCAAATAAAATTCCATTTGGTTCTTTAAAATAGAAAGAGCGGAAGTAATATCGATCGACAAATCCGGAATTCTGGAATTTCGCATCTTGGATCTTTTGAATCCATTGCCTTAGTTCTGCTTCGGTTTCAACCCGAAATGCCACGTGATGTACCCCGCCTCTGCCTTGTCGCTCAGGAGGTAAATCTTTTCTTTCCTCCACATGGATTTCGGCGCCATTTCCACCCTCGCCAGTTTCAAATACTAGGATGTCCGGCTGTCCTTCGATCGTTGAAGCGTACTGTCCTTTTTTGCGAAAACCTAATTGACCTGTGAGGACGCCGTTCGTAGCTTCGGCGTGTTGAACCGTCAGTTTTACCGGGCCCAGTCCTTTTATTCCTTTATCTGGCGGAACCGGGCTCTTGTTCCAAGGAATACCGGCGGAAACACCCTTATTTTGTTCATCGGAAATCAGGGATAGGCGCTGTCCTTCAAAGTCCTCAAAAGGAAGTGTCTGATGTCCAGCGCACTCGGATATTCCACCATGCTTGACATTCAATTCCTCAAATCGATCCTTCCAATACGTTAGTGCTTGGTCATCAGCGACACGCAGGGATATACCGGAAATGCTGTTGGTTCCTTCATGGTTCTTAGCAAGCATTGGGATATCAAAAAATGTTAATTCTGTTCCGGGACTGCCTTGTTCATCCGCGTAAAAGAGATGGTAGAATGATGGATTATCCTGATTTACTGTTTTCTTGACCATACGCATACCGAGTGTATTCGTATAAAAATCGACATTCTCGAATGCTTTTGCCGTTAATGCGGAGACGTGATGGATTCCTTTTAGTTCCATGCCTTTTCCTCCTTTTTATCGAAAGCGTGCTCCTATGCCTGTTCCTTTTCATCGCGGTTTTCAACCGAGTGTTTCTTATTCTTTCGTCAACTGTTTTGTACTTCTTACAGTGTCGATTGGACGCACATATGCTTCAATGGTTGCACGTTTTGACTCCAGTTTAGGCGGCAGGGACAATTTTTCACCAAGTGTTTCATAAGGTTCATCGCCCATAAATCCCGGGCCATCTGTTGCAATTTCAAATAAAATATGTGGTGAAATTTTTGTATATAAGGACTCGAAGTAGTGGCGATTGACGTAACCGGAGTTTGGCAGCCGCAAATCTTGCAGATGCTGTATCCAATCGTTCAACCCTTCATGATCCTCCACTCGGAAAGCCGCGTGGTGAACCGTTCCAAAACCTTGACGTGCTTGAGGTAGAGCTGTATTATGTTCGACAATGACTTGCGCGCCATTTCCGCCCTCGCCAACTTCAAATAAATGAAAGGATGCTTCCTGATCGATTTCTTTAAATAATAGGACTTTTTCCATCATCTCTTTGAAGTGCGTAACGTTATCGACACGCACAAAGATCGGTCCTAGTCCGGTAATGGCGTAGTCTAACGGAATTGGCCCTTTCTGCCATGGTGTTCCCGGCGCAACGCCACGATTTTTTTCATCTGAAATGAGTTGATATTGCTGATCATCAAAATCAACGAAAGAAAGTGTTTTCTTGCCAAACTGCTCCTTGATGCCTTCGTGCTTCACTTTTAGGCGTTCAAAACGTTCCATCCAATACTTTAGTGCTGCGTCACTTGAGACACGAAAAGACGTTTTTGCAATCTCATTTGTACCGTGCACCCCTTTAGGAATGCCGGGGAAATCAAAGAAAGTCATATCTGTACCTGGGCTGCCTGTATCGTCGGCGAAAAATAGGTGATACGTTTGAATGTCATCCTGGTTGACTGTTTTCTTTACTAAACGCATCCCTAGAACATACGTAAAAAATTCATAATTCTTTTCTGCACTGCTTGTAATAGCTGTAACATGGTGAATACCTTTTAATGATTTCATTGTCATCCTCCTTTAGTAATCAAGAAATGTGGGATGGAGCATACCATTTCCTTTAAAAAATGATGGCGTCAATCGAATAGGCTCCAGGGCCAATCAATGCGACTCCGACTCCGACAGCAATAAGCTCAGATATTTATCAAATGAACCTCCTAAATGAAAGTGATCGTTATTTTTTTGATTTTTAAGTACGTGTCGCGCAATAAAAGGATAGACTCGAGCGATATGGAATGGAACTCGAGCCATAGCCTGTTGAAATTGCGCAGTACCGTTCCAGCTTGATATTAAAAAAATATTATTTCTACGCTCTCATAGCGAGTATATCTGCCTTTATCATGCGAGTAAGTCTTTTTTTCTATCCGTTCCTTCTTCTCCAATTATCTTTAATTCGAGATATATTATATCAAGATAATAACTTTTGTCAAAAACAAATGCTCAGGAGAAATAGGCAAGTAAAAAAGGTTTGCCCCTTTAGGTCGTTCGCTTACCATGGAGAAAACTCAAAATACCCGTATTATGAAATAGCAACGTTTTTAGACCATTCGTAAAAAGTGAATGAACTTAGAAATGGACTCATTGTGTTATTAAAACTAAACAACTCCGTTCACATGTAACGGAGCTGTTTCTTTTTAATTATTTTCATTTGATTTTTGAACAATCGGCCCAGATGTCTTGAATCATTTTTATGGCTCACTAATTCCTACTGCTAGCAGAAGAAAAGAAGCAAATACCAATACTGCGCTATTCAGTATAATTCCTGTTATCATAAACCACAGCTTTTTAGATGTGATCGCGAAAATAATTCCAAATACGGAAAGCACCGTAAAGACGCTTATAATTAAAGTCAATTGTATTATTTTTTTGTAACTGGTATGTTTTGGATGAATCTTGTTCAATTTATCGTAATAATCATTCCAATGGTTTATCCAAAGTGGTGGGGTAGTTATGCAGGTTATACTTCAGATGGTTACAAGGCACTGAAATTTTTACAACGTGATAAGTATTTTATTTTAACATAAATATTCCGAATATCAGGTTCAATTTAAAAATGCATCTCTCTCTTTTTGGACCATATACGCTAAATAGCACTTTTATAAAAAAGGTATGTTAGCAAAGGAATGATTTTCTATTTTAGCAATACGTTTAGGGCACAGCCAATCCATATTGTCACTTTGTCATTCATGGTGTTATTACAAATGATAAAAGAGTAAATGATACATTCCAACGTTGTGATGTCAAGAAAAAATAGCGTACTAAATGTTAGGTGATTTAGTACGCTAAAATAGAATGTAATTTTATATCTTCTCCATCGTAAGTGAAACACTTAGCCTTACTTGCTTTTTTGCTTTTATTTTCATATGCGTATTAGTCGCGTGCAGCTAATTCATGCAGCCGCTTCATCATATTGATTCGCTCAAAGCCGTGAAAGTCATGCATTTCGTGGTATATTTCAAACAGCGATTGATAGATCTTTACGTTTTCTGAGATAGGGTAGACGGTTTTTAAAAAGGGCTGTTTCATCTTTTGGACAGCTTCTTCCATCGTGCGATGTCCTCCTCCTGCGACGGTGCCAAGAATTGCTGCTCCGATGGCAGGTGCATAGTCACTTGCTGAAATATGGATGGGTTTATTCAAAATATCTGCGTAAATTTGCATTAATAAGGCATTTTTTTGCGGCAGGCCGCCACATGCAAAGACTTCGTCAATTTGCATTCCCCAGTCTTCGTATGATCTCATAATCATTTTCGTTCCAAATGCTGTTGCTTCCATATACGCTCGGTAGATGTCTTCGATTTTCGTATGAAGGGTTAAGCCAAGCAGTAAACCGCTTAAATCACTGTCACTTAATACAGAGCGATTTCCGTTGTGCCAGTCAAGTGCAACCAATCCCGTTTCTCCTGCGCGCTTCTCAGCTGCTTTTTCCTCTAATAATTGATGAACAGATATATGACGGTTTGAGGCTTCCTCTGTGTATTCATTTGGAGCCTGTTTAACAGCATACGCAAATAGGTCACCAACAGCGGATTGACCTGCTTCATAGGCAAACAATCCCGGTATAATTGCATCTTTTACACTGCCTGAAATTCCTGGAATTTGTTTTTGTTCATCGTGCAGCATGAGATGACAGGTGGATGTCCCCATTACCATCGTTAGTTGGTTTTTACGTTCAGAGCCGACGCCAAGCAGTGCGGAATGTGCATCAATGATTGCCGGTGCAACAGGGAGACCTGCGGGAAGTCCTAAGGTTTTACTCATTTCGTTTGATAGTTCTCCTGCTTTCTCGCCTATTTTAACAAGCCTTCCTTCCAGTTTTTCTTTAATGATCGACGGAAGTTTCGGATGAAGCTGTTCATAATAATCGTAAAAGAACCCATCTTCTTCGTTCCAAAATGTTTTGAATCCTCTTGCACAATTACTCCGGACATTTTCCTGAATGAGGGTAGAGACAATCCAGTCACCTGCTTCCATAATATAGGCGGTTTCTTTTAAAATCTCCGGGGCGTTATTTAAGAGTTCCATTACTTTAGGAATCATCCACTCGCTACTTACATTATAACCGTAGTTGCCAAGCCATCTATTTTTATTCATACGGGCAACTTCGAACATATCCGCAGCTTCTTTGCTTGCTCCGTGGTGTTTCCATAGTTTTACGTAAGCATGCGGATTTGTTTTGAATTTTTCTTTCTCGCTTAACGGTGTTAATTGATCATCTGCAACCACTACGGTAGAGGAGGTGAAATCAACTCCCAGTCCAACGATTTGATCCGGATGGATACCGGCTTTTTTCACAGCCTCCGGAATCCCTGCCCTTAAAACATCCATATAATCCTTTGCATCTTGCAGTGCAAATGGATGTGGGATCGCTTTATCTGCTAGGGAAGACGTGATTGTACCACTTTTATATGGGACAACACGCATGCCGGCAACTTCACCGGTCTCTATATGAACGATAAGCACTCTTCCTGAAGCGGTGCCAAAGTCAATGCCGATTGCATACGTCATCTGCATTCTCTCCTTGAAAGCGTTTGAATTTCGATCTGTTTTCATGATAAACATAAATGAGCATAAAATCAAGCGAAATAAACATAATAATGCGTTCTCGAGTTGACATGAGCAAAAGAAAGCGTTATTATTAACTTAAATAAACATAAAAGAACATAAACGAGCATAAAATTTACAGCATGAGGAGGATTTCGATGCATGCAGATACAGAGACAAACATTACTTCAGCAGCATATCGATTGATCGAACCAGGTGTTTTCAAAAAGCAGACGATCGAACATGAAGTGAAAGAAAATGATGTGGTTGTTGAACCGTATATGGCTAGCGTCTGTCACGCGGATTTAAGATATTATACCGGCAATAGAAGAAAAGAGGCACTTGAAGCAAAATTACCAATGTCCCTCTTTCACGAAGCACTTGGCATTGTCAAAGAATCTTACCACCCCGACTTTAAGCAGGGGGATCGGGTTGTTGTTGTCCCGAGTATTCCAGGCTATGTCTTAAACAATCAATCGAAGAGCGATTGCTGTGATAATTGCAAGAATGACGGCTATGACAATTATTGTTTAAACGGAGCGTTTTTAGGAAGCGGTTATGATGGTGCTGGCCAAAGCAGGCTAGTTATTGGCGGGGAAAATGTCGTCCATGTGCCAGAAGATCTAGCGGATGATATCGCTATTTTGGCTGAATTATGTTCGGTTTCCTTATTCGCCATTAATTTAATTGAAGATTTAACAACGAAAACGTCAAATAAGGTAGCTGTTTTTGGAGATGGACCACTCGGGTATTTGACAGCTTCAGCACTTCATTTTATTTATCAAATACCAAAAGAAAACTTACTCGTTTTTGGAGCGATCCCAGAAAAGATAGCTCAATTTGACCGTTTTGCAACGACAGCATTAGTGCAGGAGTACGATTTTAATAGTGAAAAGGGCGTTAAAACGGTATTTGAATGTACAGGTGGAAAATTTAGTTCAAGTGCGATCAATCAAGCAATTGATTTGTTAGATGTACAAGGTAATCTGACGCTCATGGGCGTTACGGAAGATTTGGTACCAATGAACACAAGAGATATTCTCGAGAAGGGGATTCGTGTCCGCGGAAGCTCTAGAAGTACGGTAAAAGAATTTAAGCAGCTCATGGATGCATTTTTAAATGAAGATTATCAAAACGTACTAAGTAAGTTAATACCCAAAGAACATTTTGTCGTTCGCTCAACTAAAGATTTAACGGAAGCAATGGAAGCCGATGCAAAGGATAAAGGTTGGAAGAAAACATACCTTACATTTGATTGGAATCAAAAAGCATCATCATAAAGGAAGAGGGGGAAGGGAAAATGAATACGTCGGGCAATTTCTTGACAAAGATTGGTATTCCGCAAAAAATTGTTTGGGGATATCTGGGTATCCTCATTTTTATGATGGGGGACGGACTAGAGATTGGCTGGCTGAGTCCATGGCTAGTTGACCATGGATTTACAGTTCAGCAATCAAGTCTATTATTTACTGCCTATGGTGTAACCGTTGCCATCGGGGCATGGTTTAGTGGAGTACTTGCAGAAGCGCTTGGTGGGAAGCGTACCATGTTATTAGGATTCTTATTATATATTCTTGGAACTGTCGGTTTTATTAGCTTTGGTATTTCATCGATGAATTTATCCATCATGCTACCGACGTATGCGCTTCGAGGTTTTGGTTATCCACTTTTTGCATATTCTTTCTTAGTGTGGATTTCCTACCGGGCAGATAAGGACCATCTCGGTTCTGCTGTTGGCTGGTTTTGGTTTGTATTTACAGGTGGACTAAACGTCCTTGGTGCTTATTATTCTGTTTGGGCGATTGAGCAGTTTGGACATGTGAACACGTTATGGACATCGCTTTTTTGGGTGACGCTTGGAGCAATTATCGCATTAATCATTAATAAAGATACACTGCCATCAAATAAAGGATCCTCCAAGGAAAAACTAAAAGAAATTGGTAAAGGGATCACCATTATGAAAGAAGAACCGAAAGTACTGTTAGGCGGCATTGTTCGAATAATTAATACAACAGCACAGTTTGCCTTCCCCGTTTTCTTGCCTGTCTATTTAGCACAGCATGGCATCCCAACAAGTCAATGGCTTGCTATCTGGGGAGCAATCTTTACAAGTAATATTTTATTTAACCTTGTTTTTGGAATCGTTGGGGATAAACTCGGCTGGAGAAATACCATTATGTGGTTTGGCGGAATAGGTTGTGGAATCACCACACTTGGACTCGCATATATTCCATTATGGACATCAGGAAATATTTATTTAGTCGGTGCCATTGGCATTGTTTGGGGTGCTTGTCTAGCTGCATATGTACCATTATCTGCATTGGTACCTTCACTTGTTTCAAAAGATAAAGGTGCGGCACTAGCTGTATTAAACTTAGGTGCTGGACTTCCAGTGTTTATCGGTCCTGTCATCGTTGGTTTATTTATCGGGATCATCGGTGATATTGGCGTAATTTGGGTGCTTGCAGGATTATATTTCTTAAGTACGGTTTTAACATACTTTATCAAGTTACCAGAAGAAATGGCACCTGGAAATGGACATGTTTCAGAACCATCATAAGCAACTTAGAAAGGAAGCGGCGCATGCCGTTTCTTTTTTGGAATGAATACGATAGAATAATGATGAATCTAACATAAAGACGGTGATGTTGTGTTACCCGCAGAACGGAAACAAGAAATTTTAAGATATGTACAAGAAAAAAATGCAGCAACGATTAGGGATTTATCGACGCATTTTGATGTGCACGAAGCTACGATCAGACGGGATTTATCGGAACTGGAGAAGAGCAAAAAACTAAAGCGAACGCATGGCGGGGTTATTTTAAATGAAGAGGAAATTCATTCGGAACCGCATTTTGATATGAGGGAGGGCTCTTTTAGTGAGGAGAAGCAGAGAATTGGATTAAAGGCCGCATCCTTTATTGAGGATGGCGATACGATTATATTGGATTCCGGGACGACAACGACGAAAATAGCCGAGGCAATCAAAGACCGGGAAAATATTACGGTTATTACCAATGATATTCATATTGCGGCACTTCTCAGGCATTCACAGTTAAAGGTTATTGTTACAGGAGGAACGTTATTTCAGCAAAATTTTATTTTAAATGGGGAAATAACGAATCACACACTGGGTAACTTAAATGTAAAAAAAGCGTTTATTGCAACGCCTGCCCTGCATCATGAAAAAGGGTTGACGCATTTTGATGAGACATTAATATCTGCCAAAATAAGGATGGTTCGCGCAGCAAAGGAAATTTTTGTGGTGACCGATCATAGTAAAATGAGCAGGGTCTCTTTGTACACCTTTGCTAAAATGGAAGACATTGATTACATTATAACGGATTCGAAAATAAATAAACATATTGAAAAAAGATTAAAAGAAAGCTGTGATCTGATCATTGTGTGAGGGATTACGTAGAACGAAGGACCCCAAGTGCTGAGGTGATGCACTTGGGGTTTTTGGCTGGGTGAGATAAAGTGATTTGCTTAAAACTACTGTTGGGGACAATTAGGAAAGCAAAAGATAATTTGCGAGAAATAGAGCAGATTTATCTGCCTGTGGTGACTGCGAATGAACCAGAACAGGGAGGAAGGTAATGTTGCATATTTATTTTAAATTTGCACAAACTATAGGTGCTTATGTTCTGTTCGTTAACAGCTAAAACAGCTAGAGGTGAAATTATGTGGATTACTTTACTACAAGTTGCTGCGCTTGTCCTTCCTTGGTTTTCGTTACCGTTTTTAAAAGGTAATGCAATTAAACGCTATCTGCCTGTGACCGTTTTTGCCACATTACTTGTATCCATTCTTTTCCAAATTGCGGATACATATGAATGGTGGACGATGCATCGATATATTCTTCCGTGGGGATACTTAGTTGAAATTAGTGTTGTTTATGGAATTTTCCCAGTTGGGACCCTCTGGATTTTTTATTTATCCTATCGCCGTTTATGGATTTACATCGTCACTAATTTGGCCGTAAATACTATTTTCACCTTTATTGGTATTCCTCTTATTTTAGAGGGATTAGGGATTGTGTCATTTGTGAATTTAGAGCATTGGCAATGGTTTCTGATCGCAATGATTCTTTCTTTCGTTATCTATGGATATCAGATGTGGCAGGAGGGGATTTTTAAGGAGGAAAAGGCGTAGGTTGATTCAAGCATGATATGATAAAAAAATTACCAAAGTATATATAGACCCATCCCAGCCCTCAGCTTTCACGATGAAGTGTCTGTAATGGGGGATGGGTTTTTGGGTAGGATTGTCAAAAGAACCGAAGTAACATAACTTGGGTTCTTTATCATTGTGGGATCATCTATCATAGGGCCCCCGGAATTTTCTTTTGTGTAAATTAAAAATATCGTGCCATGGTATTATTATTTTAGTAAAACCGTATACAAAGGCCACCTAATCGAAGCAGCGCAATGGCCATTATGTTATTATACATACGAGCGATGATAGAATTTCATATCTAGTCTAGCGAAGAGGGAGAGTTCATATGAGATTCGAAGATGATTTGGTTCTACTTCAATTAGAATCAAAAACAAAAGAAGAAGTGATATCGAAACTAGGTAATCAACTGCAAAAAAATGCTTATGTTACGGAAGACTTTGTGAAAAGTGTATTACAAAGAGAAGAACATTTCCCCACTGGACTTCCCGCATCTCCATATGGAGTCGCCATTCCCCATACGGACCCTAACAAGGTAGTTCAGTCACAGATCGCCTTTGCTTCTTTGAAAAATCCAGTAATATTTTACACAATGGGGCCTGTGCAATATAAAATAGAAGTTAAAATGGTATTTCTGCTTGCTTTGAAAAAGTCAAATGAGCAATTGAACATGCTTCAAAATTTGACAGGAGTGCTTCAGCATGAAAATATGGTAAAAAAGCTTGGGGACGCAAAAAATGTTGAACAATTCAAGCAAACAATCAAGCGGATGATTTAATGCAGGTGTAGCTAATGATAAACGCTGTTTAAGGGGGAGGATCATATGGGGGTCTTACAATGGTTTGTTGATCTTGGGGCAAGCGTCATGTTACCAATTATTATTTTTATTTTCGCGTTGGTATTGGGGGCTAAGCCCGGTAAAGCTTTCCGATCAGGCATAACAGTTGGAATTGGTTTTATTGGATTAAATTTGGTAATCGATTTATTGACAAATAGTTTGGGTCCAGCTTCGCAATCGATGGTAGAGAACTTTGGATTTCAACTAAATACCATTGATGTGGGATGGCCTGCAGCTGCTGCTATTTCTTATGGAACTGCACTTGGAAGTTTGACAATACCAATTGGCATCGTAGTGAATATTATTTTATTAACATTCGGTCTCACAAGAACGCTAAATGTTGATATATGGAATTATTGGCATTGTGCTTTTACCGGATCTTTAGTTTACGCTTTAACAGGTGAGTTTGCATTAGGTTTATTTACGATTACAGTGCATTTACTTTTCATATTTTTCCTGGGCGATATCATAGCAAGACATGTTGAAAAATTTTATGGATATAAAAATATTACTTTTCCCCATGGAGGTTCTGCACCATCTTTTTTAGTTGCTTTGCCATTTAATTGGCTTTTTGACCGAATTCCTGGTTTCAATAAGCTGAAAGCAAACCCAGCATCTATTCAAAAAAGAATGGGAATTTTCGGTGATTCAACAGTGATGGGTGTCATCATTGGGATTGTTATTGGGATATTAGCCGGTTATCACGTATCAGAAGTGATGCAACTATCCATACAGACCGGTGCTGTCATGCTGCTTATGCCTAAAATGGTTGCTTTGTTAATGGAAGGATTATCACCTGTTTCAGAAGCAGCAGGGGATTTTGTTAAAAAACGTTTTTCGGGAAGGGGCTTATACATAGGGATGGATAGTGCATTATCTGTTGGACATCCTGCGGTATTATCTGCATCCTTGATCATTGTACCAATTACTTTATTTTTGGCAGTATTCCTGCCTGGAAATACAGTATTGCCTTTTGGAGATCTGGCTACCATTCCATTTTTAATCTGTTTAATGGTACCGGTATTTAGAGGAAACATTGTAAGGACGGTTATTGCTGGTTCATTCTATATTGCCATTGGTTTATATATAGCATCATGGGCAGCTCCATTGATTACGGATGCGGCCATAGCAGCAAATTTTGATATGGGATCAAATTCAAGTATTTCCGCATTGGTTGATGGGGCAGTATGGACTACTTTTATCTTTGTATGGCTGCCAAAAGTGATAAGTTGGTTCGGTATAGGGCTTTTTGGTCTATTGATCCTATTCGGTTTGGTATACGTGAATAAAATAAAGCCAAAGAAAGAAGTGGAAATGTAGGCAAGGAGATGACTTTGGAACATGTACTTGAAAAGGGGGAAAACGGAATGAAAAAGTTATTAATTATGTGTGGAACTGGAGTTGCTACATCCACTGTACTGATGGGGAAAATAAAAGATTGGCTGAAAGAAAATAAGTTGGAAAGCGAAGTGTCGTTGCATCAATCAAAAATAAGCGATGAATTAAACAGGATCGATGACTATGATGCTGTTATATCCACAACATTGGTGCCCGATAATATAAAAGAAAAAGTGATAGATGGAGTTCCTTTGTTAACAGGAGTTGGCACGGAAGAAATGTATACACGATTAAAAGATCAATTAACCAGTGAATAACTGACTAAATTTCCACGCTTTTTTAAAGTGTGGAAATTTATTTTTTAGTGAAAAGCATCGTCTTTTACTTTTGCTGTTGCGCGAGTGGGATGCTTTGTCGCTCGAGTTGCCCCGGTTGTTGCGCGAGTGGGAGACTTTGTCGCTCGAGTTGCCCCGGTTGTTGCGCGAGTAGGATGCTTTGTCGCTCGAGTTGCCCCGGTTGTTGCGCGAGTGGGATGCTTTGTCGCTCGAGTGGGATAGGTTATCGCTCGAGTTTACGCTATTCTTGCTCGACCTGCAGGAGGGAGCTAGAAAATTAGCCTTATCTAAGTTCCAGCCATGCCTTTATATTGAGTGAATTTCTCTGGAATGTTAAAATGTACTCTTATATCATTTTAGGTTTTTACAGCAGGAAAGGATGTGATGACGTGTGAAGAAACAGTTGAAATTTTTAATAGCGACAACATGGTTTATTACCTTGTTTGCTTCCTTAAATATTAATATGTTTAATCTTGGTATTCCACAAATTGCGAATACGTTTGATTTGAATTCTTCAGAAGCAAGCTGGATTACTTCAGGATTTATCCTATTTACCGGAATTTCCGCGATTACGTTTGGTAAGTTGGCAGATATCTACCCGACGCGTTGGCTCATGATGATCGGGATTGGGATACTTACGGCTGGATCACTGATTGGCATTTTGAGCCAAAACTTTTGGATGATTGTCATCGCTCGCATGATCCAAGGTGCTGGTGCCGGAGCATTTCCGTCGGTCAGCATGGTAATGGCTGCAAAATTTTACCCTCCACATAAACGAGGATTATTAATTGGAATTATCATGTCGAGTATTACGTTTGGGGCTGGTTTTGGTCCTTTAGTTGGAGGATATCTGACGCATTTATTAGGATGGAGAATTTTATTTGGACTTTCTTTGTTTAGTGTTGTTGGATTGCCCTTGCTGTGGCGCTTTACACCAAAGGAAACAACCTCCAGTGGCCATATCGATGTTGTCGGAGCTTTTTTATGCGTTTTAACTGCGCTGTTTCTGCTCCTCAGTGTGCAAATTCACCTATCATTCCTTGTCTTGGCAGCTATATTTGGCTTGATGATGGCATGGCAAAGTAAGCGAAGTAAAGATCCTTTCTTTCGGATTGAAATATTTAAAAATATTCCATACAGTATGTCAGCGTTAATGGTTTTTATGGTAAATTTATGCCATATCGCTGCTTATTTTGTTCTTCCGCTTATGCTGATCCATGTGAATGGCTTAAATGAAGCATGGGCAGGACTTATTATTTTCCCTGGTGCTGTATTATCAGCCTTTGCCGGCGGTCCAATTGGGAATATGACAGATAAATATGGCCCTTCGATGATGGTGCGCTGGGCAACGCTTATCATGGCCGCTGTTTTCCTATTGATTTCAACGGTTGTTGGACATTCCTATATTTGGGTGATGTTTGCGATTTTCTTTGAATATGTCAGTTACTCCATCAATCAAGTAGCCATTACAAGTTTTGCAAGTAAATCATTGGATATGGAAGAAGTCGGGGCTGGCATGGGCATGTTAAATTTACTCTTGTATGTAGGCATGGCAATTGGAACAGCTATATTCGGCCGTGTATTAACATTGGATATGGGAAAATGGAATCCGCTTAGCGATAGTCCTTTCCATGCGTATAGCAATGCGTTTTTAATCTTAGGCATTCTCATTTTAACCGTGATCGTGTTCTCAGCTATTGCCAAGCAGGCATCTGGGAAAAAGGAGCGGGTGAATGCTCCATAGGATAATATAAAGTAAGATCCACCATGTGTGATGAGCGTTTGATAAATGGTGGATTTTTTTATGGGAATGTACAGTGGAGGTTGAGCCAGGTATGGTGCCTGCGCGACTTGGAGTACGTATTGCGCGGGCTGGAGAAGAAAAAGATAAGGTTTTCTGCGGGGCAGAAAACCACTTTCGTGTTCGAAAGGAAAACCAAATTATTTATATCGTGTTTCAAGCTTTATTTTAACGTTCGTTAAGTGTTCTTTCATGTATTTTTTAGTAGCTTCTATGTCTCTTGCGCAAAAAGCTTCGTATATCTTCAAATGCTCGTGATAAACCTCTTTTCTTTTTCTGGGTTTTCCTATGTTTTTGGATAGAGAAAATTGTAATGAGTTTTCAAGAACAGTTCGTATATTCATAAATGTTTGTTCTAAAAAAGGATTTTTGGAAGCTTTGATTAGCGTGAGGTGGAATTCATAATCTGCCTCAGAACCGACACTTTCTTTATCCAGCATGCTGTTTTTAAAGCGATTTAGCACGTCGAAAAGTTTCCGCTCATCTTGTTTGTTATGGCGCTCAGCTGCCAGTGCCGAAGCTTCCACTTCAATGATCATACGCATCTCGAGTAAATCAATAATTTCATCAACTTCTATGAATGCATATGGAAGGACTTCTAACATATTGACAAGATTCACTTCATTTACTTGACGTCCTCCTCCTTGAAGGACAGTGATGACTCCACTAGCGGATAAAATATTTAATGCTTCACGGATGGAAGTACGGCTGACTCCGAATTGTTTCGCTAACTCCATTTCAGGGGGGAGTTTATCACCAGGTGCATACTCCCCTGACTTCATTTTCTGTTGAAGTAACTCTAACACTTGGGTAGAAACCTTTTTACGGTAAAGTGATTGCATCATCCATTTAATTCTCCTTCATAAGACGCCTTATAGGGCCTTTTTGATAATTGATATTGATACAAATGTATAGCTATCGTAACTCCTATTAATACGAATCCAGTAATTAAGAAAATATAATTAGAAAACATCAATAGCACTGCTGAGAATAAAAAGAGTACTTGTTCCCACCATGTTAAAGGTTTTAGGAAAAACTGAGAGAATTCAACCGTTAATGCAAATATGATACAGGTGGTAGTAAGTAAAGCGAATAGGATACTAATAAAGTTAACATTGCTTCCTTGAATCACGATAGTTGGGTTAAAAGTGATCATAAAAGGAATAACAAACCCTGGAAGCGCTAAGCGTAGTGCACTCCAAGAAGTTTTCATGGCGTCAGATTTAGCTAAACCAGAGGCAGTATAAGAAGCTAAAGCCACTGGCGGAGTAATACTAGAAAGAGCGCCAAACCAAAAGACAAAGAAATGCGCTGCGACGTCATTTACGCCCATTTCGATAAGAGCTGGAGCTACTGTCACAGCTACCACAATATATAAAGCAGTCGATGGGAGGCCCATACTTAATACGATACAAGTTACCATAACTAATAACAAAGCGACGAATAAATGGCCGTTTGAGATGCTTAAAATATTAGTAGCAATCGCTTCTCCTATTCCTGTCATAGATACTACAGCAATCATAATACCAACCGATGCGCAAGCCATGGTAACTTGTACGGATCCCTTAGCTCCCTCATGGAGCGCCTTTAATATCTTTTTAGGTGTTACACGTGTAGCTGGGTCACGTGTGAGCCAGCTTGCAATAATGACACTAAGAATTCCAATGAATCCAGAAAACAATGGTGTAAATCCCGCTAATAATAAACCAATAACGATTAATAAAGGAAGAAGTAATAAACCGCGTTCTTTCAAAACGTTAAAAACTTGTGGGATCGATTCTTTACTAATACCTTCTAATCCTTGCTTTCTTGATTCAATATTAATAGCGAAAATAAGTGAGCTATAATATAAAAAAGTTGGCATAATAGCAGCTAATACGATTACTGGATAAGGCAAACCAAGGAAGCCTGCCATAATAAATGCTGCTGCACCCATAATAGGGGGCATCATCATACCGCCGGTGGAAGCTGTGGCTTCGACTGCGCCAGCGAAGCGAGATTTAAACCCGACAGACTTCATTAATGGGATCGTAAATGTACCAGTAGTTGCGACATTGGCTACAGCGCTTCCGCTTAATGATCCTGTTAGCGAACTTGTTAATACAGACACTTGGGCTGGACCACCCCGATATCTCCCGGCAACTGCTAACGCTAAGTCATTAAACAATTTCGATGCACCACTAACGCTAAGAAACGCTCCGAATATAATAAATATGACAATATATGTGGCAGCTATCGATAAAGTCATCCCAAATATACCTTCCGTAGTCATATAGATACGATAAAGCAAGCGTTCCATACTGAAGCCAGCATGTCCAAACATACCGGAAAGATACGGACCAATAATAGCATATAGCATTGCAGATAGGATGAGCATGGGAATAAATAATCCCAGTGCACGACGGGTTCCCTCTAATAATAGGATGACTGCTACGGCCGCAAAAATATAGTCAATCGTCACTGCTTGAGATAAACGTTCAACATGAATACTTGTATAGCCGAATAATATGTATCCTACAAAAATAGCACTCAAGATGGCTAGAGAAAGATCTGTTAAAGAAAAATGGCTGTTAGCTTTTTCTTTTGACGGTGAGTATAAGAGAAACGCTAAAAATAACGCCAACATTAAAAATATACTATTTTGGTGTATTGTTTGTATATTTAAAAAGCTATTAGCCAATAACGCAAATACAGATAGAATAATAGAAACGCCTACTACGATAAACTTCCGCCAATTGTCGGGATACCTGTCTGAAGGTTGAATCATATTGTTATTATTCGTATTTTCTTTACCATTTAGCATCTATATTCATCCTTTCTTTTCTTCTGGAGGGATTAAATCTGCCGGTATATCTAACCCTCTTTCTTTGTAGTACCTATAAGCTCCCGGGTGTAATGGGACAGTTAATCCTTCTATTGAATGTTCCAGGGTTATATTTTTTGTCACCGAGTGTATTCCGTGTACTTGTTCTAGATTTTCATAGAGAATTTTCGTTAATTGGTAGACTGCTTCCTCATCAAAATTTTTATCTGTAGCCATAAAATTACCTTGGGCAACAGTGTGAATTTCTTTCGTTTGTTTCGGATACGTCTCTGGAGGTAAAGTGTATCGATAAAAAACGTCTGAGCTTTCATTAATTTGCTTTAATTGATCATCCGTTACCTCAAGTAAGGAGGCATCTACACCGCTTGCATACATATCCGTAAGGGAAGTGGCCGGTAATCCTGCAGAAATCGCTCCTCCATCAATGGTTCCATCTCGCATAGCTGAAATTGTGTCGCTAAAACCGAGGTGTTCTTTGTCGATATCATTTTTTGTGATTTGAAGACTATTCATGATAATGCGTGTTGTATGCTCCGTCCCACTACCTTGAGACCCCATCGAAAAGTTTTTTCCTTTAATATCTTCAATCGTGCCAGTTTTCATTTGACTATCCTTTAATGGAAAGTGCTCGATATTCGGCCAGAGCATCGTAACGGCACGCAAATCTTCATAAGTTTTATTTTTATATATATCATTCCCGTGGTAAGCAAAATCCCCAATGACTCCTTGTACCGTTGCTAATTGTGCTTCGCCTTTTCTGAGTAAATCTATATTTTCCACGGAACCGCCTGACGATTGCCCCGTCACTCTAATGTCGTTTCCACTTAATTTTTCTGTGTATAAATTTGCTAAACCAACGCCTACGGGGTAATAAGTGCCACCTGTAGTGCCAGTAGCAATAGAGTAATATTCATATTCTTTACTTGAAAAAGCATTTAATAAAAGGAATGAAACCGGTATCAAAAATAATAATAGAAAAAGAATTCGTTTCATACTTGTTTGAGCTCCTTTCATCATAAAGATGTTATACTGTATAACAAATTATATATTGAATGCGTTTTCAATTCAATACAATTTTCACAAAAATGTATAAGTTTCCATTTTTGTGATTGTTTCTGTCTGATTGGCAACGATAGCGTGCAGAGATAAGTCGAAAAAAATAATATAAATTTCTGATATTTTTTGTTGACAACGGATTAGAATTCAGATATGATTGCAAATAATTAAATAATTATGAGCGAAGATTGGAACTAGTAGAAGTTTAGTAATCTTTCAGGGAGCCGGTGGGTAGTGCGAATCGGCAGTTACTTCCTTTGAACTCATCCAAGAGCTACTCCCTGAAAGAAAAGTAGGGGATGTCGGAATTCTCCCGTTATGAAGATAGGTGGTGATGGCCACCGAAAATGAAGTGGATTAATGATCAATTTATTAATCAATTAGAGTGGTACCGCGAGTAACGCCTCGTCTCTATATAGCTATAGAGACGGGGCTTTTTTAATTCTATAAATAGTTTAAAAAGGAGTGCTTATACATGAGTCGAAAAATATGGACGTTTGATACAACATTGCGTGATGGAGAGCAAGTACCAGGGGCGAAGCTGAATAAATTTGAAAAATTGGAGGTGGCTAAACAATTAAAAAAGCTACAGGTAGATATCATTGAAGCAGGGTTTCCGTCCTCATCTGTTGGTGACTTTGAGGCGGTGCAAGATATTGCAAGGAAGGTTGGAAATACAGACGATATCATGATTACCGCTCTTGCCCGAGCAGTACAGGGTGATATTGATGCGGTGTATGAAAGTGTGAAAGATGCAGAAAACCCATTAATCCATATTGTGCTGGGTGCTTCGGATATTCACGTGGAAAAGAAGTTTGGTAAATCAAAGGATAAGATATTAGATATCGGTGTGGAGGCAGTGAAATACGCAAAAACACTTTTGCCGGAGGTGCAATACTCCACGGAGGATGCTTCTCGTGCTGATTTTGAATATTTATGGCAAACGATTGAAGCGGTTGTTAAGGCTGGGGCGACGATGATTAATGTTCCCGATACGGTTGGTTACGCAGAACCGGAGGAATTTGGTGAATTAATTTTTAAACTGAATGATCGCCTGAAAAACGTCAATGATCAGGTGTTATTAAGTGTTCATTGTCATAATGATTTGGGGATGGCGACTGCGAATACGTTAGCTGCAGTAAAAAATGGTGCAGATAAAGTGGAATGTACGATTAATGGGATTGGCGAGCGTGCAGGTAATGCGGCGCTGGAGGAAATTGTCATGGCAATGAATACACGACCGACTGCATTTCAGGCGCATACGAAAATTAATACGAAAGAAATTATGAACACGTCAAGGCTTATCAGCAGTTTGATGGGGCTTGATGTACAGGTGAATAAAGCAATTACCGGGGAAAATGCGTTTGCACATTCATCCGGAATCCACCAAGATGGGCTGCTGAAATCCAGGGATGCGTATGAAATTATTAGTCCTAAGGAAGTGGGCATGGACGATATGGACCTTGTGCTAACTGCAAGATCTGGCCGTCACGCTGTGAAAAATACGCTTGAAAAATTAGGATTTACAAACTTAACGGAAGCGCAGTTCGAAGGAATTTTTGAAGGATTTATTGAACTAGCGGATACAAAGAAGGAAGTGTATGATCATGATCTGTACGTGATCATTGAAAATTATTTCAGGGAGCAGAGCACGCAGGATCAAGGTTTAACCAACTTCAGTCAATATTTTTATGAACTGGTGGATCTGCAAGTGATCAGTAATAATCATTTTCCTTCTGCTAGTGTAAAGGTAAAAAAAGATGGCGAAGTTTTGGAAAGCAGCGCAGTGGGTACAGGTCCAGTCGATGCCGTGTATTCTGCGATCAAAGCAGTTAGCGGATTGGATATGAAGTTGATTGAATACCATATTAATAGTGTATCAAGAGGGATAGATGCACAAGGTAAAGTTAAAATTCAAGTGGAATATGAAGGGGAAAGGTATACGACAAAAGCGACCGATACAAACATTATGAAAGCAAGTGCACTCGCTTATATCAATGCGATTAACAGTATTGTCGTGGATCAATTAAGAGAAGGAAATATCAAAGTCGCAGAAGGAGTGACCATGTGACAAAAGGTTCAGCCATTGGAACTGACAGGTGCAAGGCAATTTTAGCGAAATAAGCTATTTTAAGTGACAGGCGAAGCGGCTTTTTACATGGATAAAAGTCGCTTCGCTTTCATTATGTTAGAGCGGGAAATTTCATCATTTCCCGGGAAATAACGTCAAATTTTTTTGGAAATGAAATGGAAGATTGTCGAGGTTTGTGAAAATATTGGCTTTGTCTGTGCAGAAATCGGGGCTAAGGGAATGTGCATTTGCCAGGCATGTTGATCTCACGCAGGGGCTTCGATGCTTTATGTTCAAGTCGTACCGTGATATGTATTGGTTAGTGCGCGAGTTTTCTGCTATATCACTCGAGTAGCTCCTCTTGTTGCGCGACTCACACGTGTTATCGCTCGGCCTACCTCCCTTATTGCGCGAGCATGCCTTCCTGTTGCTCGACTGTTTGTCGTTGCTGCTCGCGCACGCATGATTATTGCGCACCATTATGTGAAAATTGCTCGTCCGAGAGAGCAGCTCGCTCGATTTCTGCTGTAGTTTGCGCGACTAGGAGTTAGAAAATCAGCAATGTTAATTTTGCCTAAATTCAGTATAAGTCTATTTGCTTTCTTCTTAAATAAAAAATTGTATAATGGGGGTTGATTAATGTTAAGGGAGTGTTCTTATGTCACAATCATTACAAGGAAAAACAGCAATCATCACCGGTGCTGGCAAGGGGATTGGTCGTGCGACTGCACTTGCTTTAGCTAAAGAAGGTGTTCATTTAGGGTTGTTGGCACGTACACAAGCGGATTTAGAAAAAGTAGCAGAGGAAGCAAAGCAAGAAGGTGTTACGGTTTCCATTGGTACCGCGGATGTATCCTCCAATGAAGAGGTTAAACAAACGATTGATCAATTAAAAAATAGTTTAGGGAAAATAGATATTTTAATCAATAATGCAGGTATTGCTAAGTTCGGAAGCTTTATGGAGCTTGATCCTGCTGAGTGGGAAAAAATCATTCAAGTCAATTTACTCGGTATGTACTATGTCACCCGTGCAGTATTTCCAACAATGGTAGAACAAAAATCCGGTGATATTATCAATATTTCTTCTACTGCTGGGCAAAAAGGTGGTCCTGTAACGAGCGCTTATAGTGCGTCAAAAGCCGGTGTGCTTGGGCTGACGGAATCACTTGCAATGGAAGCGCGCAAGCATGATATTCGTGTTACTGCATTAACACCAAGTACCGTTGTTACCGATCTAGCCATCAAAGAAGGCTTAGTAAAAGGGAATGAAGACAATGTGCTTCAGGCGGAAGATATGGCGGAACTTATTGTTTCACAACTGAAGTTAAATAAACGTGTATTTGTAAAAACAGCAGGACTTTGGACAACCAATCCATAAAAATACCACTGCTTTTTCACCTATATATAAAAACTGTCATACGTAGGGATGGCAGTTTTTTCTATTTTTTGTGTATATAACTGCTTCTTTTGTATAAGTTAAAGGTATATGTATGGAGGTAGGTGAAAAAGATGAAGCAATATCCATTACATAAGCCAATTATAATGCTCAATATGGATTCCTTGATGTCCATGCCACTGGAAACGGATGCTCAGACTGGACGTGCACCGGCTCTGCAGTTTTTGATGGAGAGAGGAAATTATTTTTCCGATATGGTTACGTCCTTTCCCACGATGTCTGTTACGATTGACAGCAGTCTTTTGACTGGGACGTATGCGGATCAACACAAGGTACCAGGCTTAAATTGGTTTGATGTTTCCAAGAAACAGTTTATTAATTACGGAACCGGGTTTCGCGAAACACTTCGAATGGGGATGCGTCGCTCCATTCATAACATGCTTTATCAATTAAATAATGAACACTTGAGTGGAGAAGTGACGACGATTTATGAGGACTTAGCGCATATGGGAATTCCTTCCGCATCCATTAATTCATTTGTTTACCGTGGAAATACACCGAAAAAACTTCAAGTTCCGCGCTTGCTGAGTACCTTAACACGATTTGAAGATGGTGAATGGACAAGCAAAACAACACCGATTTTCTCACTAGGTGTATTTTCCAAGCTTCGCCCGCGAGGCATCCCGACACAAATAGCAGCGGGCAATTATAAGTATACAGCGAAAGAACTTCGCTATTTAATGAAGAAAAATAAGCTTCCGGGCTTTACGTTTTGTATTTTTCAGGATATGGACGCGCGTATTCATTTTAAAGGGCCTTTGGATATAAAAGGGATTACGAAAATTGACAAGGAAATTCAAAAGATACTCAATGTGTATCCAAGCTGGGAAGAGGCACTCCATCAAAATATATGGATCGTGATTGGTGATAACGGCCATTCTCCTACAGGCTCGAAATATAAGAAGGTCATGATTGATTTACGTAAAATTTTGAAAAAACATCGGATCGCGCGTGTGGAGCGACCGGTTCGCAGGAAAGATCAGCTTGCGATTACTGTTAATCAGCGGATGGCCTATATTTATGTGCTGGATGATCAACTTCCTCTGTCTCAGGTGGTCCAACAACTAAAGAAAGATCAACGTATCGATGTGATCGCCTGGAAAGAGGAAGGGATGATTCATGTGGAATCTGGCAAGCATGAAAATTCCCTAACGTACAGATCAGGTGGAGATTATATGGATTTATATGAGCAAACGTGGCACTTAGAAGGAGAGCAGGATCTTCTTGATTTGCATGTGACCAAGGATAAAAAGGTAACATACGGGGATTATCCTGATGCACTTGCTCGTTTGCGCGGGGTACTGCATTCGCATTCCGGCCGTTTTATTGTTGTGAATGCTAAACCGGGATGTGAATTTAAAGCGCAATCCACACCCTTTCATCTTGCGGGAGCGGCACATGGCTCGTTGCACAGACAGGAATCCCTTGTCCCACTGATCATTGCCGGAACAGAGGCGAAACCAGCGTTCGCTCGTATGGTTGATTTGAAAGATTTTATTCTCCGGTTACGGAAATGAATGAAAGGCACAATTCTCTTTTGCAGAATTGTGCTTTTTCTTTTTCATATTGTTTACATTTATATCATATGATGATATATTATACATAACGATATATCATCATATGATATAAGAAAGGATAATTGCGATGGCACGATATACAACAGAAATGGAGGAACTCACAGATACGCCGTTTTATATATTGCTGTCTTTAATGGAAGCAAAACATGGATACTTCATTATGAAATCAATTGAAACCATGACAAATGGCAATTTTATTGTAGGACCGGCGTCAATGTATACAACGATCCAAAAGTTACTTTCCGCAGAATTAATCGAACTGGTTGATGAAGGCGATCGACGCAAAAAAACATATATCACAACCAAAAAAGGTGTGCAGCTTTTGAAAAAGGAAGTGAAGCGCAGACAAGAGATGGTGCGCCATGCGGAGAAAATGTTCAAAGAGAAGGGAGAGCCATTAGCATGAAACAGACAAAATATGTTTCCAGTGGTGGGTTGGCGTTTTCTGAAGAAAAGGATATGAAAAAGCTAAGTAAGTATGCCAAAAAGGGCTGGATATTAAAAGGCTTTGCCCCGTTTGGTTATCGATTACAAAAAGGAGAGCCGGCAACGATTCAATATTCCCTTGATTATCAAATGGATGCAGATGAAGATTACTTCGCGTATTTTGAAGCGGCTGGATGGTCGCATGTCTGCTCATCTGCAAACAGCATTCATCTTTTTTATGCACCAGTCGGGACAGCCCCCATTTATTCAGACAAAGAAACAATGATTGAAAAGTATGAAACGGAAAAGAAAAAAATGGGGAAGGCTGCTTTCATCATGCTGATCATTACATTCACCTTCATGTTCCTTGGCGCGTTAGGCAGTTATGGATGGGTTCCTGCACTGATTAGAAATGGCAGCCTGATTCTTGGTTATTTGTCACTAATCGCTCTTATTTTTACGGGGATGCCATATTTTGGGTATCGAAATAAATTGAATAAATTACTGAAACGTTCCTGATCGAATGGATGGAGATCCAGCGGAAATAAAGGAAGTATGCGGGTTGTAAACCCTACGTTTACATTTTTTTACGACACGTTTATTCCACAATCAAAGGGATTGGTGTAGGCTTTTTGGAGGAGGTGGTGATTTGGGTGATGCATTTGGTGATAAGTTAAAGCGGCTAAGGGAAGAAAGTGGCATGTCCCAAGAGGCATTAGCGAAGGAATTAAATGTCTCACGTCAAGCCGTGTATAAATGGGAGTCTAATAAGGGTTATCCGGATATTGAAAATCTAATTCAAATGAGTGATCTATTTGCTGTAACCATAGACGAACTGATCAGGAGCGATAAAAAGTTGCAAAATAAAATGAAGATGGATGACGTGGAATCCCTTGCGTTTTCTGATCCAGGATTTTATATCGGAATTGTATTGGTTTTGCTTGGGGTAACCATTTTTGATGACACTTTGTCCTATACGATGACCATTATCGGACTTTTAACGATTTTATTCTTTACGGATATCCTTCGATCCTTCCAATCGATGTTTAAAAAATATATAAAAATAGCATGTGCATCCTCTTTTGAGTGCACATGCTATTTTTATGCTCCTTTAAGCTTTTGACAGCTTCAAAGAGGAGCGGGACGTTTTTTAGGTCATTTTGGACGAGCGATAGAGGGCTAAAGTCGCGCGATGCAGAGCTGAAGTCGCGCGAAAAGGAGAGTGGGTCGAGCGATACAGTGTTGAACTCGTGCGATAGAGGGCTGAAGTCGAGCGACGCGGTCAGGAACTCGAGCGATACAGGGTTGAACTCGCGCGATGCAGAGCTGAAGTCGCGCGACGCGGTCAGGAACTCGCGTGATAGAGCCCGGAACTGCACCCCGAATTTTTAAGGATTGATTAATTCCCAAATTTTTGACATTTTGTGTTACACTCGTCTGTATTATATCCATTGAAGCTTATTAGAGGTGTTAAGCATGCGTTTGAATGATCATATTTCAAAATTTCTTCCTTTATACATTGCCTTAGGAGCGGTGATTGCATATATGGTACCGGGGCCTTTTGCAGTGTTTGAGGGGAGTACGGATTTTTTGCTTGGGTTTGTGATATTTTTGGCGGGGCTTTCGATGGCGATGGAGGATTTAGCCATTCTTAAAAAGTCATTCTTTATTATCAGTACGGGGCTGTTTTTGAAGTGGACGCTGACAGTAGCGCTTTCTGTTGTTTTGGCGGTCGTGTTTTTTTCCAATTTGCCTGAAATTGCGGATGGGCTGATTTTAACAGGGAGTGTACCGAGCGGGACGGCTGCGACATTGTATACGTTTTTGGCTGGCGGGAATGCTTCGCTGATCGTGGCGATGGGAATTTTGGATGTGTTTATCAGTCCTGTGCTGACGCCGGCAATCATGGATTTCTTTGCTAGCGGGAGTGTGGTGGTTTCCTTTTTTCAGCTTGCGAAAAAGATGTTTTTCATCGTCATTTTACCTATCGTGCTTGGAATGGCCGCCCGCCATCTGTTTCAAAATGCGATTCATAAGATAACGGAGTACCGGAGATTTGCTTCTTCTTTTACGATCGTTTTCATTGTGGTGACCGTTGTTGCGAGTGTTTCGAGTCAGATGAAGCTTGGTGCTGGGCTATTGGTCGGCTTGACGATTGCTGTATTTGTGCAGGTGCTGCTGCCGATGCTCGCGGGTTATAAGATTGCCCTGCTTGCTGGAATCAAGCGGGAGAGTGCGATAGCGATTTTATTTGAGGTAGGCCTATGCAATTCGGCACTTGCTGCGATTTTGGCACTGGAGTTTTTTGGCGTAACGGCGGCGATACCGGCTGTGATCAATATGATTATCAATTTGTCGCTTGGTGCTTATTTTTCCAATTATTTAGGAAGGGAATCTGAGTTGTTATTAAAAAGGGAAGAAAGTTCATAAAAATTTTCTGAATCAATTGACAACTGGAAGAGGAAATTATTACATTTATATTTAGGCTATTAGTTTAACTTGTAGCAAGAATGTGAAACTCGCGCCACAACCGGCGCAACTCGCGCAACGCGGGCTGGAAGTCGAGCGACAGAAGAAGCAAGTCGCGCGATAACAAGCAGGTTCAGAAGGCTGGTTTTCTGCTTTAGCAGAAAACCTTCCGTATTAACTACCTTTCCTCATTCTTTTGCCAGGAAACAGTTTGCGGTATATTTTATGAGCATAGCTGGTGAATTTTTTATTTTTATGCAGTTTTCGTTCATGCACAAATTGATCCAATTTGTGCTGATCGCGGGCTATCGGTTGGCCTTCTTTTCCGGTGGCAGTGGTAATGAGGTCATTGATGGTTAGCCGCTCTTTATTTTTGTCGGTGTTCTCTGAAAGATATCCAGCATTTTTTAGCAATTTATATCCCATTCGGAGTTCCGGAGACAACCCCTGTAATTCATCTCGTAGATCCAGTGGTTTTCCTTTTCCGGGTAAATTTTCAAAATCCCCATTGTCGATTGATTCCTGAATACGCTCTTCAACAAACTGGTACATGTATGTTCACTCCTTTTGCTGATTTCGATCATCTCTTGCACTCTAAAATCGCCCAGACCGAAAGATGGAAAACAGTAGCCAAAGAAACATGAGTAACGCTACGACAAATCCGATTTCGATTGCCGGGATGTCCCATAAGATTGAGGATTGCCCGCCTAACGCTGAACCAATAATCAATCCAACCATAATAATGCTGAAGGAAAGCAGAACAATGCTGAATGAAATTCGGTTACTGATTCGGTCCAGTTTATTTAAGAAATTCTCCGCTTTGGAAAATGATAATTCAATCGGTAGCTTTTTCTGCTTAATCATTGTTTTCAAATCACGGATCGTTTCCGGAACATCAGCCAACGTCTCGCTGACTTCGCTCCATTCATTCACTACGTTTTCCGCGATGTTTTTCGGACGGAAACGCTCGAAAAGCAATTGGCGTCCAAATGGTTCGGCTAGTTTGATGATACTTATTTCTGGATCCAGCTTTACAACCATACTCTCCAGCGTTGCCAATGTTTTTCCGAGTAATGTTAAGTCTGCTGGGATATGAATTTGATGCTTGTGGGAAACTTGAAGTAGATCGTCTACAGCAGAACCGATACTTACTTGGCGTAAAGGAACATCATAATATTTTTCCCTCAAGTCGTCAATATCCGCTCTTAATTGCTCCATATTCACGTCGTCAGGAACCATTCCCATTCGAGTAATTGCCTTGATCACGCCTTCCGTATGTTGTCGCATCATCGAAATGACTAACGTCGAAAAGTTCTTTTTCATATCACGTGTAAGCCGTCCCATCATGCCAAAGTCCATGAGAACAACCTTTTCCCCTGGTAATGCGGAAATATTCCCTGGATGTGGATCCCCATGGAAAAATCCCTCGATAAAAATTTGATGAAATATGGCATTTGTGATCCGTTTTGCTAAAATCTTTGTATCATAGCCAGCTTGCTGAAGTTGATCCATCTGGTTTAGTTTTGTTCCAGCAACATATTCCATTATTAAAACATTTCTTGTGGTATAGTCCCAATAAATAGTTGGAATATGAATGTTCGGATCATCTGTAAATTGTTTGGCAATTCGGTCCGCATTCCTTCCTTCTACTGTATAATCCAGTTCATGGAGGAGAGCTTTCGCAAATTCATCAACCATATTCTCTATCTGATACCTCTTTGCCCATTCCAACCGATGTTCTGCCATAACTGCCAGTTGCTTAAGAATTTCTAAATCCGTTTTAATGTTCTTTTTAATATTCGGTCGCTGCACCTTCACTGCAACCGCTTCTCCCGTCTGTAACACCGCATAATGCACCTGTCCGATCGAAGCAGCACCAAGCGGTTCATCATGAAATTGACTAAAAATTTGTTCGATCGGCATCTTTAGTTCCTTCTCGATAACTTCTTTCATTTCTTTCGCTTCATTCGCAGGGACTTGATCCTGGAGTTTTTCCAATTCTTGAATGATATGATCTGGTATCAAATCAGAACGGGTACTTGCAAATTGTCCTAACTTCACAAACGTCGGACCCAGCTCCTCTAAAAACAGTCGGATCCGCTCGCCGATCGTCTTTGCGTGATGTTTCTGGCTCCGTTTTACACTGAAACGTCTTGGCAGGGGAATCAACTCATGTAGCCCAAGCTCCCTCACCATATACCCAAATCCATTTTTAGAAAAAGCAACAGCTATCTCCCTGTAGCGCTTCAAATGGCGAAAACTCTTTTCAAAAATAGAAACCCCTCCTTCACTGCCAGCTTGATAAAAAAATCCTTCGAATAGGGATGTATTTCATTTCTTCTGGTTATCTATTATTTTACTGTTCCCTTCTTGTTCATGCAAAGGAATGTGGCTTACGAACAAATTGAGGGGGGATTCGAGCGATAATGTGTTGTGCTCGAGTGACAAAGGAGGAAAGTCGAGCGACAGAGGGGAAGACTCGCGCCATAAGGCAAGAAAGTCGCGCGTTAGCGGGCTAAAGTAGCGCGAGGTGCATCTGCTTTGAGTGGTCTCGACGCAGGGAGGAGGTTGGTTTTCTGCTGAGGCAGAAAACTTTCTGGAAAAAAACTGGCCCAGAAGAGGTGCTCTCTTCTGGGCCAGTTTGTGATTGCTGTAGGAAAGTTTCCCGGGTAGTTTATGGTTTTATTTTGCGCTGGTTAAAGTACGGATGCCTTCGCGCACAGCGATGTATTCAGGACGTGGTTTGCTTCCTGAGAATGGTTCGACCAGTGCATTTTCCACGCTATTGTATACCATAAATAGATTGTTGCGCGGATATGGTGTCATGTTGCTGGTTGAACCATGCATGGTATTACTTTCAAATAAGGTGATCGATCCTGCTTTTCCGGTTGGCACGGAGATTCCCCCGCCTTGTTCAGTAAGCCAGCGCAGGCTGTCTTCATCTGGCACACCGAATTTCTGCTTTTTCAATGATTCTTTATAGTTATCCTCTGGTGTCGCGCCTACACAACTAACATAGTAGTTTTGGGATCCCGGTATCAACATTAAGGGTCCGTTAAAAGTGTAATTGTCCGATAGAGCAATGGACAAGCTGACTGCTCTCATCCGTGGCATGCCGTCTTCTGTATGCCATGTTTCAAAGTCCGAATGCCAGTCGAATTCTTTTCCTTTAAACCCTGGCTTATAGTTGATGCGGGATTGATGAATGTAGACATCGCTACCCAGCAGGTGATTGACAATATCCATAATGCGTTGGTCATATGCTACTTCTTTAAAATAATTGTCATCGTTATGAACGTGGAAAATGGAACGGATGTCCTCACTTTCCGGTTCGCGTATTACTTTGTCTGATGTTACATCCCGATTGGCGTCCTGTAATTCAAAAATGGCCTTCTGCATGTTGACGACTTCTTCTTTTGAGAAGAAATTTTCGATTTGCAAAAACCCATTTTTTTCGTATGAATCAAGTTGTTCTTTTGATAGAGGAGCTTGATCATCTTGTGATCGCTCTGTATGAATTACCGGATCCTTCCGATCTAAAATTTCCGGTTGGTCATTTTTTCTTGAAGGATAAAGGTCTTTCACTCAAAAACACTCCTTAACAAATATTTACTTTATTCATTTCCGTATTTTCTTTGTATTCCTCGTAGTGAAGTAGAGGGAAAACTTTCCTACACAACTTCACTATAACATAGATTGAATGGAATCAACACGAAAGTAACCTAATATTAGGAAAACTCCTTTATCGACATTTTTTTAACGCGTGTATGCGCACCGGGAGAAGCTGCATCTTGCATAGAAGAATGTCAGCCACGCTCAACCATTTCTAAACGTCCCATTTCGTCTTATAATAATAGAAGAAAGGGGTGGGGGATTTGCGATTGTTGCCGGAACTTGCGAGTAAGATTATTGATGAGGTGCAGACGATTATTGATGAGGATTTGATTATCGTCAATGAAAATGGAAACATCATTGCTTCTACGGATAAGGACCGAGTTGGGAGTTTTCATGAAGGCGCGAAGATGGTGATGCAGACGGAGCGGAAATATGATATTACAACGGAAAAGGCGGCGGTTTTAAAAGGGGTAAAGCCCGGGATTAATTTGCCTATCTTTTTTGAGGGGAAAGTGATCGGGGTGATTGGGATCACGGGGATTCCAAGTCATGTGGAGCCTTATGCGGATTTGCTAAGGAAGATGACGGA
This sequence comes from Virgibacillus alimentarius, assembly GCF_017874635.1. NCBI lineage: Bacteria > Bacillati > Bacillota > Bacilli > Caryophanales > Bacillaceae > Virgibacillus > Virgibacillus alimentarius. Next base: position 27,271 of record NZ_JAGIKX010000013.1, on the reverse strand, counting down.
ATTGATGATTAAAGAAGCCTATCATATAGAACAAAAGGAATGGGAGATGCGCGGGCTTGAGGCATTTTTCCAGGAATGGCTTTACGCGAAAGAGGTGGATGATGCATTTATCCGGCGTGGGCAGATGCTGGGTATTTCGCTAGGAAGTCCTTATTTATGTGCATTCCTGCAAATGGATATGAAGCCATCAATCGATCATCAGCAGCGCATGCAGTCAGAGGTGATGGACTTACTCAAGCGACGCCTGTCCAGTGATTATATGATCCGCTGGGGAAATGGAAGGTTTCTTTTATTAAAAAATCAGCGGAATAAGAATTCCAAAAACTTTTTACATATGACGTTAAAAAAGTGGAAGGCGTATGTGGAGGAAAATTATCCGATCTATCTTTCGATTGGGATGAGCAAGTCGACGGTGACGTATCAGCTCGATGAGGCCTACCGGGAGGCGGTGAAGGCTGCGAAAGTGGCACGAGCAAAGGGTGACATTATTTTTTATGATGATTTATTGATGGATTTGATTGTAGAAGAAATTGGTCCTGAAACGAGGCGGGAGTTTATCCACCGGGTTTTAGGCGGGATCGAAGCGGAAAAGGAATTGCTCGCAACATTGAAATGTTATTTTAACCATCGCCAGTCCATCAAAGATACGGCAAGTGTGATGCACATCCATACGAATACACTCCATTACAGGCTGCGGCAGATAAAAGAAATGACCGACGTCGATCCAAAAGAAGCGGAAGGCATTGCTTTATTTTACCTGGCGCTTCAGATGTGTTGATACAACCAAAAAAGATACAGTAAAACGCTTGATTATTGTGTGATTGCATATATATTTGCTCGGGTCTTTTCTATTAAAATAGGAAAAAAGGGATCAGAGGAGAATGTCTATGCTTCAGGAAAATATCATACGTCGGTTGGAATCGATGGTGGGAGAAGAAAATGTAGAGAACAGCAATGCTAGTTTGCTAGCGTATTCCTATGATTCGACGCCACAGTTTCAAGCGATGCCAGATGCGGTGGTCTCACCCCGGAATACGGAAGAAGTCGCAGCAGTGGTTCGTTTGTGCAATGAGGAAAAGATTCCGATTGTGCCACGCGGATCAGGAACGAATTTATGCGGTGGTACGGCGCCACTGGAAGGTGGGATTGTGCTTCTGTTTAAACAGATGAGCAAGATCCTCGAAATCGATGAGGAAAACTTAACAATGACGGTGCAGCCAGGTGTTTATACACAAGATGTACATAAGGCGGCAGAGGAAGTGGGATTGTTTTACCCACCTGACCCCGGCTCCATGCATATTTCGCAAATTGGCGGAAATATTAGTGAAAATTCAGGCGGCCTGCGCGGTCTGAAGTATGGCGTAACAAGGGATTATGTGCTCGGACTGGAAATTGTCCTGCCGAGTGGCGAGATCATTCGCACTGGCGGAAAGCTGGCGAAAGACGTGGCCGGTTATGACTTAACACGGCTTTATGTCGGTGCGGAAGGGACGCTTGGCGTGGTGACGGAGGCTACGTTGAAACTAATTCCAATGCCGGAGATGAAAAAAACGATGCTTGCGCTTTATCATGATATCGAAGCGGCGGCTGAAACGGTATCGGCCATGATCACGAACCGGATTATTCCGGCGACACTGGAATTTTTAGACCAGGCTACAGTCAAAGTCGTGGAAGATTTTGCGAAAATTGGACTCCCGACAGATGCCAAGGCGGTACTCCTTATTGAGCAGGACGGAGCACCCGAGATCGTGGAACGGGACGTGGAAAAAATCGAAACGTTATGCAGGGAAAATGGCGCATTTGAGGTGACGGTGGCTGCGACCGAAGTGGAGGCAGAAGCACTCACGACCGCAAGAAGGGCGGCGTTATCCGCATTATCGAGACTCAGGCCGACAACGATCTTAGAAGATGCGACGGTACCAAGGTCGGAGATCGCCCCGATGGTCAAGGCGATTCGTGAAATTGCGGAAAAATATGAGTTGAACATTTGTACGTTTGGCCATGCAGGTGACGGAAACCTACATCCAACCTGTTTGACTGATATTCGCGATAAAGAGGAAATTGCGCTCGTTGAACAAGCGTTTGATGAAATTTTCAAGAAAGCGGTGGAACTTGGCGGTACCATCACAGGGGAACATGGTGTCGGCGCGATGAAACTACCGTACTTGCACTTAAAAGCAGGGGAAGCTGGGATTGAAGCAATGCGGAGTATTAAGCAGGCACTGGATCCAAATAACATCATGAATCCAGAGAAGATTTTTACCAAAAGTGTGGTGATTGACAAATGATGGACGCAAAGGAAAAAGAGCGGATTCAAAATAATTTTAAGGAAAAAATGGACTATGAGGAAATCTTGAATTGTACGCGCTGCGGCTTTTGCCTCCCAAGCTGTCCAACGTATATCGAAACCGATAAAGATGAGGTGCACTCCCCGAGAGGCAGAATCGCGCTTATGAAGGGACTCGTGGACGGAGACATTGAACCGAGTGAAGAAGTGAAACGGTCCATTGATCTTTGCCTGGGCTGCCGGGCTTGTGAAACGGCCTGCCCGTCCGGCGTGAATTTTGGGCATTTGCTGGAACAGGCAAGAGATGCGATTTACCAAACAAATGAAAAATCACTGCCAGAGAAAGTGGTGCGGAATGTAGCCTTTCATCACCTTTTTCCACATCAAAACCGTATGATCGGATTAACCGGGCTGCTTGGTATGTACCAGCGCTCCGGACTGCAGCGCGTTGCACGATCCATTGGCGTGATGAACCTTTTCCCGGAAACAATGCGGACGATGGAAAAGGTGCTACCGGAAGTGCCAAAGAAAAAAGAAATGAAACAGCGTCCACGCCATTATGCACCGCTGAAGAAGCAAACGAAAAAGGTCGCCTTTTTCTCCGGGTGCCTAATGGACACCGTTTTTAAAACGACGAATGATGCCACAACAAAACTACTCCAGTACGCTGGATGCGAAATTGTTGTTCCGGAATTGCAAGGGTGCTGCGGCGCACTCCACGGCCATAGCGGCGAAAGAGAGCAAGCAAAAGAAATGGCAAAACGCAACATCGCAGCATTTGAAGACGCTGGGGTCGATTATATCATCACAAATGCAGGTGGGTGCGGTGCGTTTCTCGTGGATTACGGTTATTTATTAAAAGATGATCCAGTGTGGCAAGAGCGTGCTGCAGCGTTCGCGGCGAAAATCAAGGATGTTACAAGCATTTTAGTAGCGCTTGATTTTCATAACATGCCACTGCAATTGGATGAGCAAATAGTCACCTATCAGGATTCCTGTCATTTGAAAAACGGACAAAAAACGTTCATGGAACCGCGCCAGCTGCTGGAATCGATTGAAGGTGTAACGTACGTCGAAATGCATGATGCGAGCAGGTGCTGCGGTTCCGCGGGGATTTACAATATCGTCGAATCGGAAATGGCGATGCAAATACTAGATCATAAGATGGAACAAGCGAAGAAAACAAACGCGAAAACCATTGTTACCGCCAACCCCGGATGCTTGCTGCAAATGAAACTTGGCATCGAGCGGGAAGGACTCGCAGATGAAATGGAAGCTGTCCATATTGTGGATTTATTACTCCGTGCGTATGAAGGCGGAAGGGAAAAGATGCGTTTTGAAGAAATGGACAGTGGCGGGCATGCTGGAGCATGAGCGATCTCCCGCCGCATGTTGAAACTTGTTTGATCGGAAAGCGTGCTTCATTGTAGGGTGTGACAGGCCACCCTACAATGGAGCGCTTTTTTTATGGTGATTGATGGAAACTCTTATGCGGTGAGCGCTGCATTCTGGCGGTGAATGCCGAATCATTGGAGCGAGCGTTGAATCTTTGGCGGAGAGCGCTGCATACCGCTCGGTAATCGCTGATACCAGATCGGACGAAAAACCATTGTAGCTCAAACAAACATTTCTACCACTCGTACGGCGGAAACTGCCACTTGCTCCAATTCAGGTTAGGAGTGGCGTAGCATGTGCTAACATATTTGTTAGAAAATTGTACAAATTTCATGTCTGCTACAGTATACTATAAAGTGTAGGGTCATTTATCCGTAAAAAAAGAGGGGGATATGAGATGTCTAGTAAATCTTGGGTTGGCCTGGTCCTACTTGTATTTGGTTTTGGGTATTTATTACAACAGGCAGATGTATGGGATTTTTCGGAAATAGTATCGACATGGTGGCCGCTGGTTTTGATCATCATTGGGGTCGTTCAGCTATTAAGCCGTTCGATAGCACCTTTTTCAGGGATCCTGTTTATTGCAATTGGTGGACTATTTCTCATCAATGAGCTGGTAGATGTTCATTTGGCTGCTTATATTTGGCCGCTGATCTTAATCATTGTCGGATTAACGTTTATTTTTTCAAGGGCAAAGCGTGACACACCACTTGATTCAAAGCGATCGATTCGTGTTTTTACACTATTTTCCGGTGCTGATGTCCGGAGTCAGTCGAAAGCTTTTGAAGGTGGAAATGTTACCTCGATCTTTGGCGGAGCGGAAATTGATTTGCGTGACGCTGTTCTTTCAGAAAAGGGCGCTTCCCTTGAGGTGACAACATTGTTTGGCGGCGCATCGATTCGTGTTCCAGAAAATGTACGCGTGGAAATTACCGGTATCCCGCTTTTTGGCGGATGGGAAGACAAAACCCGGAGATATGCAAGTGACAATGAGGATCTCCCGGTATTGAAAATGCATTGTCTTGCTGCTTTTGGCGGCGTGGAGATTCATAATTGAGCTCGTGGGAATAGGGTTAGGGAAATTTAAACAATATAAAAAAGCGGTTATCTATGTTGGGACAGTACGTTTGTTTCGTCGTGCTTACTCAGGAAGGAGGTTGGTTTTCTGCTGGGGCAGAAAACCTTCCATTATGAACAGCTTGTAAGCGGAGGTCGCGCAATAATCGAGCGAAGTCGAGCGATAAAGAGAGAAAGTCGCGCAGTAGCATCGCAAACTCGTGCGACAATCCTTCAAACCCGAGCAACAGCCACGTAAAGTTGAGCAATAACGCCTAAAACTCGCGCAAGGACTGCCTCGCTTCCACATCAATACTTAGTCAGGAAGGAGGTTGGTTTTCTGCTGGGGCAGAAAACCTTCCATATAAAAAGCTTGTAAGCGGGAGGTCGCGCAATAATCGAGTGAAGTCGAGCGATAAAGAGAGAAAGTCGCGCAGTAGCATCGCAAACTCGTGCGACAATCTTTCAAACCCGAGCAACAGCCACGTAAAGTTGAGCAATAACGCCTAAAACTCGCGCAAGGACTGCCTTGCTTTTACATCAATGCTTACTCAGCAAGGAGGTGGTTGGTTTTCTACTGGGGCAGAAAACCTTCCATTATGAACAGCTTGTAAGCGGGAGGTCGCGCAATAATCGAGTGAAGTCGAGCGATAAAGAGTATAAGTCGCGCAGTAGCATCGCAAACTCGTGCGACAATCTTTCAAACCCGAGCAACAGCCACGTAAAGTTGAGCAATAACGCCTTAAACTCGCGCAAGGACTGCCTCGCTTCCACATCAATACTTAGTCAGGAAGGAGGTTGGTTTTCTGCCCTAGCAGAAAACCTTCCTTCTCATGAGTCGGCTAACTCTTTTTGAACTTTTTTGCGGTAATCCGCATCGGTAAGGAGTTTTAATTCGAATGCATTCTGGCTATTTCGGACGCGCATGCCCTCAAAGGTGCTTAGGTCATCGATCAGGAGGGCGATTTCGATTTGGTCGCCTTCCTTTGTTTCTGCGTACATGGTATTGGTTGTGATGAATGCAGTCGAGCCTCCTTTTGCTCCAAGATGTGCAAAGGTTTCTTGGTTTTCTTCATGCATTTCCATTGGCCATTCCAGCAGGTCGCGTACGGTCGCATTTACTCCTTCGGGAAGTTGGTCGCTCGAAATGTTGTGTAAGAGTTTTCCGTATGCTTCTGCAGTGGATCCTGGCAGGCGGTCGGACCAGATTTTTTGTACGTCCAGAGATGAATCAAATGTGACGTCTCCAGCTTTTATTTTGCCGGCTTGCATGTCTTTGCTCAGTTGCTCGGCCATCAAACGGTATTCTTCCATTGGCATTTTCTCCAGTTTTTGGATGAGTGCTTCTTCTTCCATGGTTTCCGTTTTTACATGTTCCGGGATTAATAATGCGCTGACGATTGGATAGATTTTATCATGTTGCTTGATGCCGAGTTTGTCGATGCGTTTGTTGATTGCGTCGACTCCGAGCAGGTTGATTAAATATTCGGTGTTGGCGTTGGAACTGTTGGCGATCATGCCTCGCGCAACATCGTGCAATGCCACTTCACCGTTTTTGATTTTGTCTTCTTCTTTCATTGTCTCCAGCCAGTTTTCATGTGCATTTCCATCTGTATTTTCGATGTAAAAACGCTCCAGATCTTTAAGAGGAACGGGTTGGTCTTTTGCGAGTTTTTGATCCTCGATTTGCATCGCATATTCTATGGCGATGATTATTTTTACGGTGCTTGCCAATGGACGTATTTCATCCGCTTGATAAGCGCTTAATACATCGCCATTTTCCACAAGGTATAAAGAGGTCGATTCCGGATGTTCTTTTAAATAATCTAATACATAATCAGGATTTTCCCTGAGAAGAATAAAGAACGTAATGTTCAAAATAAGGATAATGGATCCATAGATGATGAGTCGCTTTTTCGTGTATGTTTTTTTATCGAATAAAATAATAAGCAGAAATCCAACGATAATGGCAAGCAGGTAATCAATGTGAAAGACTAGCACTGCGACGATTATGCCTAGCGCAATGCTTATCATAAACATGGACTTTCGAATATTTTCCTTTGTTCGATCTTCTTTTTGAATCAGGGAAATAAGGGAGAGAACAATAATTCCAATCACCCCAACCCAAGCATACATGTTCATCGTGCCTACTCCTTTCTATACGGTATTAATATTTTTTTCTCAGGACAGTGACCATAGAGGCCTGAAGGATGAAGGTTCCTGTTAGCAAATACCAGATTGCTAGTTTGTACGTTTCATAATCCATGCTGCTAATGAAGTCATCGTATAACGTAATGAACAGCCATCCAATTGGAAGGAAGGGAAAAGCGAACCGGTAAGAGGCGTTTGAGATACTTTGCCCCCGTTCATCTTTGTTCTCCTTGCTCCATTCAAATTTTAAAGAAATAAATACTGCGATAAAAAAGATAATAACATAACCAAGACGTAATAAGCTCCATATTATTTCCATCATTCAAGCCTCCTCTTCTTCATATTGAAAAACTTCCTGCAAAGCTACTCCGAAAAAAAGTGAAATTTCAAATGCCAATTTTAACGACGGATTGTATTTATTTTTTTCCAGGGAATGAATCGTTTGTCTGCTTACACCTAATTCCTCAGCAAGTTGCTTTTGAGATAAATTCCACTCAGCTCTTAATACGGCGATTCTGTTTCGTATTTTTCTGTCAGTGTTTAAGGACATGTTCCGTTCACCTCTTATCATTCAGAGTGTAATATATTTTTTACTTAAAGTCAAAAATAAATGACATGAAACTTGTTTGTTTAGTTGTCTTTAAAATAGGTAACACTAAGGGAGATTATTGTTTGGAAAGGGGTATAATGCAAGTGGAAAATCAATCATGGACACCGAAAGAAAAGGGGTTCGATCATACACTTGGTGTGATGAGGGAAGGATATATGTATATTCCAAACCGCATGCAAAGTTTTCAAACGGATATTTTCAAAACGCGGCTGCTGGGGGAGCAGGTGATTTGCTTAAGCGGGAAAGAAGCAGCAGAATTATTTTATGATATTGATAAATTTAAGCGGCACAAAGCGGCGCCGAAGAAGGCAATGAAAACCTTATTTGGACAGGGCGGCTTGCAAACGTTGGATGGGGTAAAACATCAGCATCGCAAGGAAATGTTTATGTCTTTGATGTCAAACGAACGTTTGAACAAATTAAAGGCGATTACGGAAAAACATTGGGAACAGGCGCTTCATGCATGGACGGGTAAAGGAAAGATTCAGCTTTATGATGAAGCGAAAGAAATGATGACACGAATTGCCAGTGAATGGGCTGGCCTGCCAGCACCGGATGACAAATTCGAGGAACACGTGAAGAAAGTGAGCAGTCTGTTTGAATCGCCTACGAAGCTAGGTTTGAAATATAAAAAAGCAGTCAATCATCGAAAAGAATTGGAACAATGGATTCGAGGACTCATCACACAAGTCAGAGACGGGAAAATGCATCCAGAAACCGGTTCAGCGCTTGACGTGATATCCTGGCACCGCGATTTGAATGAAAATTTACTTGATTCCCAAACGGCAGCGGTGGAAATTGTCAATATCCTGCGGCCAATTGTAGCGATCTCCATTTATATTAATTTTACCGCACTCGCTGTTTACCAATTTCCGAATGAAACGGTTAAACTGGTCAGTGGCAACGAACAGCTCATGCAGCAATTTGTACAGGAGGTACGGCGCTTTTATCCGTTTTTCCCATTTTTGCCGGCACGAGTAAAACAAGATTTTACATGGAAAAATCACACCTTTCCAAAAGGAACGCTTACACTGCTTGATTTATATGGTACGAATCATGATCCGAAGTATTGGGACAACCCGAACCTATTTAAACCGGATCGTTTTGCCGACTGGTCAGGAAGCCCATTTGATTTTATCCCGCAAGGCGGGGGCGATTACTGGATGGGGCACCGCTGTCCAGGTGAGTGGATGACCGTTGACGTGATGAAAGTAGCGCTTGATTACCTCGTCAATAAAATGGATTACACCGTGCCAAAGCAGGATTTGAGCTATCGTTTGGTTCATATGCCAAGCATCCCGCCAAGTCATGTGATTCTAGAAAATATACAGCGTAAATAAAAGGAAGCTGATTCGCATTTGTGCGTTTCAGCTTTTTTTGGGTATGTGCGTTTAATCTTTTAAAAAAGTGCTCAGTCGATGCCCCCTTTTGCAAGCTACCTTCGATTGTAGTGGTGAAAGGGAGGTGAGACACATGGCAATCGCAGAGAAAATGAATTCACAGATGCGCTTGGTGCTCTATGATGGAGAGGATTTAGAAACAGGAAAATCCATCTATAAAACGAAAAGCTTCAATAATGTAAAAACGAGCGCGAATGCGGATCAGTTGTACGCAATTGCACAAGCTTTTGCACCGTTGCAGGAACGCAGACTGCACAAGGTCGAACGGAATGACAGCTTTGAGATCCAAAAAGAGGCGTAACTTTGTAACAAAATAATAGAAGGGAGGGTGCACGATGAAAAAGTTAGAACTTAAATTCGAAAACGAAGACGGTAAAACAGTAACGTACTCCTTGGATAAGCCGGTTGAACCGGTCGATCCGGAGGCAGTGAAAAGTGCGATGGATGAAGTGATTGCACAAAATGCGTTCACTTCATCTGGCGGCGATTTAATCGCGAAACATAGCGCACGCATCGTAGAACGAAACGTAGAAGAAATTGATTTAGCTTAAGAGTCAGGCAACCAGACCAGCGACAATACCTCGCTGGTCCTGTTTTTTTAAAAAGAAAAAGGAGGGATGATGCAATGGAGACTTGGATTTCATTCGTGACGGAGATTGGTTTTCCTGTGGTGGTGACCTTTTATTTGCTGCACCGGATCGAGGATAAGCTCAACACCCTGATCGAATCCATCCACGCATTGCCGGAAAAAATGAAATAGAAGTTTATGAAAAGGAACACCAGGGCTTGTTTAGGCTGGTGTTCCTTTTTATGGTACGAAAAAGCCGACTGATTTTTAAGTGAACAGTCGGCTTTATTTAATTTTGAGAAGCACTCGACCGGCTGTGCAATCAACACTTCACCCCACCTTTGATAGATGAATTTCAGGCCTCCTTTTTTAAAATCTCGCTGTTTATGATGAAATAGGTGTTCTTTTTTATTACTAAAAGAAAGAAAATTGTGATAAAATAAATGCCGAGGAGGTGATCGTTGGTGGTGGATGGCACGAGGCGTATTATCGTTACCGACCATGATGCAAGCTGGGTTCGAATGTTCGAGGAAGAAGCAGAAAAGATACGTGCTATGTTTAAAGACGAAGTAGTGGCGATTCATCATATCGGGAGTACGGCCGTACCGAATTTAAAGGCGAAACCGATCATTGATATCCTATCGGTTGTCAAAAATATTGCGGATGTAGATGCGCATCAGGGAAAAATGAAGGAATTAGGATATGAAGCGCTTGGAGAATTTGGGCTCCGAGGGAGAAGGTTTTTCCGAAAAGGCGGAGTGAGTCGAACACATCACGTACATATCTATCAATCTGACCATGAACGTGAAATCGAGCGTCACGTAGCTGTTCGTGATTATTTAAGAGCCCATCGTCAAGCAGCGATGGAATATGGAAATTTAAAGGAAAAGCTTGCAGAAAAATTTCCTCAAGACAGCGAAGGATATCGTAATGGCAAAGCAGCATTTGTTCAGAATCTGGAACACCGAGCCATGGAATGGAAGTTTTCTTAGCAAAATCAATACATGAAGGAGCATGCCATGTCATGATATTAAAAAATCGAACGAAACCGATCGTTTTGGAAAAATTAGATGCCGCAATCGGACGGCTCCCCACCAATTTTCCAGCCTTATCGGATATGCAGAGCGAAGCGGCCACCCGGTATAAAGGCTATATTGGCGAGCAAAAAGTGGATTATCATTTAGAGCAGTTCGCTCGTGAATATACGATGTTTCAAGGTATATGTCTTCAAGTCGATGGAAAGACCGTTCAATTTGACACCGTTCTCATAACGAAGCAAGCCATCTACCTCATCGAAATAAAAAACTTCAGTGACAAAATCACCTTCGATACGATCCTCCATCAATTCACCCGTAGCGATGGCCAGAAAGAAACAGGATTCCGTGATCCCCTCATCCAAGCGGAAAATCAGAAAAACAAACTCCAACAATGGCTCCGCGCACATCATCTTATAAACATTCCCATCTATTATTTTATTGCTATTAGCGATCCTAGTACGATTATTGACGTCATTGGTGATCAGGAGGCAGTCTCAAAAGTAGTAGCACATGGTGAGCATATTCCAAGGAAAATTATCCAGAAAGAAGAAGTATTACGAAAAAAAGCGCCTGGTAGCTTTAATCACTCTAAAATCGGACAAGCCATCTTAGGCGCATGCAAAGCGCATGATTTTGATATTTTATCAAGGTACGGGGTTAAAAAAAGGCATTTGCTGACGGGTGTGCACTGTCCGGCGTGTGGAAAATTAGGGATGGAGCGTTTGTATGGCACGTGGCAATGCAAAGCATGCAGCAAAAGGGCGAAGCTGGCCCATCTGCGGGCGTTCTCGGATTACTTCCTGCTTATCAGCCCGTGGATCAATAATAAGGAATGTATGCGATATTTACGGATTCAATCGAGGAACGTTGCAACAAGACTGATGAAAACAAGCAATATGAAATATCAAAAGGAATATAAACGATGGATTAAGGCGGATAGAAGAAGGGCTTTGTAGAGAAGAAGGAGGGTTGGTTTTCTGCGTATGCAGAAAACCTTCCTTTTGATGAAAGGGGAGGGAGATTTTCTGCTTAAGGCAGAAAATAGGGTTGATAGAGGTGATCTTTCTTGATGGTAGATTTGATTGGAATGGAAGATGTTGCTTTTCAGGAGAAAGTCGAGCGACAGGAAGGTATTCTCGCGCAATAAGGGAGGTAGGTCGAGCGATAACACGTGCGAGTCGCGCAACAAGAGGAGCTACTCGCGCAATAAAGCAAGAAAGTCGCGCGACAGCAACGTGCAGCACGACAGCTTTACCAAGTAAAGAGCACTTACTTCGGGAGAGCGTTGGTTTTCTGCGTATGCAGAAAACCTTCCTTTTGATGAAAGGGGAGGGAGATTTTCTGCTTAAGGCAGAAAATGGGGTTGATGGAGGTGATCTTCCTTGATGGTAGATTTGATTGGAATGGAAGATGTTGCTTTTCAGGAGGAAGTCGAGCAATAGGAGGAGAAAGTCGAGCGATAGGAAGGTATTCTCGCGCAATAAGGGAGGTAGGTCGAGCGATAACACGTGCGAGTCGCGCAACAAGAGGAGCTACTCGAGCAATAAAGCAAGAAAGTCGAGCGACAGCAGACAGCAACACAAGGAACGACAGCTTCACCAAGTAATCAGCATTTGCTTCGGGAGAGCGTTGGTTTTCTGCGTATGCAGAAAACCTTCCTTTTGATGAAAGGGAAGGGAGATTTTCTGCTTAAGGCAGAAAATGGGGTTGATGAAGGTGATTTTTCTTAATGGTAAATTTGATTGGAATGGAAGATGCTGCTTTTCAGGAGGAAGTCGAGCAATAGGAGGAGAAAGTCGAGCGATAGGAAGGTATTCTCGCGCAATAAGGGAGGCAGGTCGAGCGACAACACGCGCGAGTCGCGCAACAAGAGGAGCTACTCGCGCAATAAAGCAAGAAAGTCGCGCGACAGCAGACAGCAACACAAGGCACGACAGCTTCACCAAGTAAAGAGCACTTGCTTCGGGAGAGGGTTGGTTTTCTGCGTATGCAGAAAACCTTCCTTTTGATGAGGGGAGGGAGATTTTCTGCTTAAGGCAGAAAATGGGGTTGATGGAGGTGATTTTTCTTGATGGTAGATTTGGGTGGAATGGAAGGTGCGGCTTTTCAGGAGGAAGTCGAGCGATAGGAAGGTATTCTCGCGCAATAAGGGAGGCAGGTCGAGCGATAACACGTGCGAGTCGCGCAACAAGAGGAGCTACTCGCGCAATAAAGCAAGAAAGTCGCGCAACAGCAGACAGCAACACAAGGCACGACAGCTTTACCAAGTAAGGAACACTTGCTTAGAAAGGAGTCGAGCGAGCTCCAACACACATCAAGACATCCTCACCAAGTAATCAGCACTCCCCGGAAGACAGGTGGTTTTCTGCCACGCAGGAAACCTTCCCCCTTCAACATAAAAAAATCCCTCAGTCGCATCATGCGAACAAGGGATTATTTAGATTAATAGAATCGTTTATAGCTGTCAAAGTGCTTGCTCCAGTATGGGTTGTTGATGTTGGCGATTTTTACGCCGGAGCTTCCTGCTTGGATAAAGTCGCCGCCGCCAAGATAGATTCCCATATGGGAGATGCCTGCTTTGTACGTATTTTTAAAGAATACGAGGTCGCCAGGCTTTGGGTTATTGACATAATGAGAGCGGTTGAAGTATCCGCTTGTTGATAGGCGTGGCATACCTTTTCCTGATTGATTATAGGTATAATAGATAAAACCACTGCAATCAAATCCGCTTGGTGAGGTACCGCCCCATACGTAAGGTGTGTTTTGCAGGCTTTTCGCTTTGCTGATCAGGCTATTTACGTTGTAATCAGCATTTGACGACGTTCCGCTTCCTTGATTGCTGCTTCCGCTACTGCTGTTACTTCCATTATTATTATTATTACTACTACCGCTGCTTGATTTTCCGTTGATGCTCAATTTATCTCCGACGTAGATCATATGTGAATTTAGGTTATTCCAGCTTTTTAGTTTCGAGACGGTTACACCGTAACGTGAGGCGATCTTGCTTAATGTATCACCGGATTTGACGGTATATACTTTCGATGAGCCTGTTGACCCGGAATTACCACTGGAACTTGAGTTAGAACCGGAGCTTGCGCTTGATCCGGAGGAGCTTGTACCGGATTTATTTACTTTAAGCTTATTTCCAGGATAAATCAATGTCGTGTTTAAGTTATTCCACTTCATTAATTTAGATAAGGAAATATTATGTTTATAAGCGATGCCGCTTAGCGTGTCACCGCGTTTGACGGTATATGTACCGGAGCTGCTATTTCCGCCTGAACTTGAACTGGAGCTAGAGCTTGAATTTGATGAAGATCCGTTTGAGGAGGATCCTTTACTTGTTTTTATCACTTGATTCGGGAAAATAAGACTCCCTGACAAGTTATTGATTTTTTTTAAATGGGAAACGCTTGTGTTGTATTGCTGAGCGATTTTCCACAGAGAATCTCCGCTTTTCACTTTATATGATGCTGCTTCTGCCTTATCTGCGCCGACTAATCCTCCTGCGATCGCTGCCGTGGCAGTGACGGACATAATCATTTTTTTGTTAGCCAAAAAAAATCCCCCTTTTTCTATGCTTTTATCCCATTTAGTAAAAAAATATAATATGGTAATTAAAGCAATAATATCATACTATTAACCTATTTTTCATAAATTGCCAGATTTGTAATGTAATTGTAAAATAAAGGCGTTTTGTGTCTTAGCCGCAATCCAATTAAAAAAGCTAAACAAGACCTGTAAACCTAATTTCTATAAAAAAATTCCCCGAAAAGTCTCTCTTTTTGTCCGACTGTTCGGGGAATTTCCTTCCTGAAAGAGAACGCCGTGCCCCGTGTAGGAACCGTGCAGGGGTGAGCAATAACACGGAAGAAGAAACTGCTTGAACGAGAAAGGGGAACGCAGCAGTAACACACGACGTGTCATTCCACTTGCAAAACATAAACGGTAAAAAGTCTTATTTTTTCATTCACGAGCATCTTTGTCATGCTTAAAGTTTCATGGTGTGGAAAGGATCATACCTCCAGTAAATCCTGCATCCAAAAGCTACCTAGCTGTCGATTAAATTGGCAGCATTTAGATAGCCGCTTCCTTGGGCATTGGATGGTTGTCCCAAATCTTCGCTTGCGTCCATCAGTTGTTCTTTTACTTGGTCGGGGGTGAGATCAGGATTATTTTGGAGCAACTGTGCAACGACTCCCGCGCAAATTGGTGTGGCCATGGAGGTTCCGGATAATGAAACATAATTGGAATCGACACGCGCAGCTTTATTCGTCTTATCGAGAAACGAATTAGGTGATCGTAGGGAAACAATGTCTACCCCAGGTGTTAAAAGGTCTGGTTTTGGCAGACCATCAATCGTTGGACCACGACTGGAGAAATCAGCTACCGTTTCATCGGAACGATCTGTGTTATTGTGATCATCCGCTGCACCAACGGTAATAACTTTCGGACTGGTGCCAGGGCTTCCAATCGACTGTTCCTCAGGGCCTGAGTTACCAGCGGCTACGCAAACAACCATCCCTTCATCCCACGCGGCATCTACTGCCTTTACGACCGGATCATCTTCTGCTGGTTGTGTTGCTTCGGAACCTAGGGATAGGGAAAGAACATTGATAGCGTGTTCGGCTTGATTTTGGATACACCATTCAATCCCATCAATGACGGTAGACAGGGAACCAGAACCCATTTTATTTAACACCTTCACACCAACTACGTTAGCGTCAGGTGCCGGTCCTTTATATTTTCCGTCTGATGCAGCGCCGTTTCCCGCCGCATCACCAGCACAGTGGGTACCATGTCCATTATCGTCATATGACTGATCTTGATCGCCTACCAAATCTTTAAATGCTTTGATTCGGCCTTCCAAATCCGCATGTGGGTGGATCCCCGTATCAATGACCGCGATGGTTACATCTTCCCCAGTTAATCCATTTTCTTGTAATTGATCGGAGTTCATGGAGGGTGTGGCAGTATCAAGTAAGGTGGTAACTTTTCTGTCGTAGTGGATTTTTTTGATGTGGCTACAGGTATCCATTAATTTTTCCATATTTTTTACGGATAGATTAGCAGAGCAACATGAAATAGAGGGAAATTCGCGTAAATGCCGACATTTCGCTTTTTTTACATCATTTAAGCCATTCACATAGTAGCCATCCTCAAACTCGATGATGATCGGAAGCCGCTTCATTCTTTTACGGATATTTTCAAGTGGTTGGTGTAAAAAGCACGGAACGGAGCGAAATGGTTTATAAAAGTCGATAATTTGTCGTCTTAATTCTTTGTCGATTTTTCGCCCCTTTCGTCGTATTAACTCAATCATGGAAAAGTTTAACAATGTGTTATCCTCCTTTCATTGATTTACAATAGCTTACGTAAATAGTCAGAAAAGAGGGTAGACAGGTTGTTTAGAAAATAGAAAAAGAGGCTTCAAACCAGCTTATTGCTTGATAGCGTTAAGGACTTTTTCCAGGTTTTCGATACTAGCATCAATCATTTTTTCATATAAATTTAATATGCTTTGTCCGTATTGATCCCCAGGAACAGCCCATTTTCCGTTTAAATCTGTCCAGTTTTTCGCCGAACCTCGTGTTACAAGATCAAAACGGGGATCTACAAGCGGATATTCATCTGGCAAGGAATCCTCCGATGCATAGGCAAACAAGTGCTGCAGGTGCGCAAGAACACCTTCCCTTGGCGTATCAAAACTTGCCCCCGGATTATCCGGACCAGTTGCACCGATTCCGGCAAAATTATTTTGATCCGGCTGCACGATCCCAGTAAAACGGAGGTAGTCTGTTTCATGCATTGCTTGAGCAAAGGCGATATCTCCTCGAATGCCGTAATACGCCCCAAATGTGGAATAATATTTTCCTAATGCAAGTGCATCCTCGTTAATGTCTTGAACGAATTGATTCATGTGTTCCGGAGAAAGAAAGGTCTTGCCTAAAATTGCGTAGCTTGAAGAATCCTCACCTACGTCATCGGGATTCTCTGTTAAAATATAAACATCCGCAATGCCAGCATTTTTAACCTTATTTAATTGCCTTTCTGCATTGGACCGTTTAGAAAAAGCTCCAGCTTGCACACGATACCATTGCTTCCCGGATATAGTAGTAGGAGATACAAAGGAGTCGATCCCTTTTGAATCGAGTAGAGCTACCCGTTTATTCGCATTTTTTCGTGACTGAAAGGAACCAGCGATCACTTTATACAGTGTTTCACCATCCTGTTTTCGCTTTAAGCCAAATGCCTTTTCCAATCCATTGACATGCCCTTGCGCGACCTTCCTGCGCCATGATGCTTGCTCCATTAAGTTTGCATCATGCTCGTTATCGATGAACCCATTTTCCGTTAACAGGGCCGGCATTGTCGTCTCACGAAGCACATGGAAATTTGCCTTTTTCTTGCCGCGATTACTTAACGCATTTACCTTTGTGATTGCTTCATGCATCGTATCCTGATAGTTGGCCGTTTTAGAAGAATCAGATAAACTGCTGTGAATATAATCCTCATACCCTTTCGCTGATCCGTTGAAAGAATTACAGTGGATACTCAGGAAATAATCAGCACCCCAGCTATTCGCCTCATTCGTCCGCTCATCTAGACTGACAGTGCTATCGTCTGTGCGACTCATGCGCACGTTCACATTTTCATAGTCGTTGTTTAAAATCGAACGGATCTTGAGGGCAATATCCAGGTTAATCGCCTTTTCCTTTAATCCATTACCACTCGCACCATTATCAGACCCACCATGCCCTGGATCTAAATAAAGCTTCATTAATCAACATCCTCCTTTTCATCAAAAATGGTACTGCCATTCCATACTATGAAAAAGGTAAAACTTGAGCTGGACAAAGTGTTTATTTTTGAAAAAATTGAGGAAATCATGGAGGAAGTCGAGCGACAAACAGTCCGGGTCGCGCAATAAAGCAGGAAAGTCGAGTAATAACATGATTAAGTCGCGCGATACAAGGGGAGGGTCGCGCGATACACAGGAGAACTCGAAAGGTAGTAAATGGAACTTGAAGAAGGCTGGTTTTCTGCTCCCGCAGAAAACCTTCGTTTATACGATACGATGGAAACAATTCCTTTTTAATAGAAATGATTCATTCTCTCAAACTACCAGCCCCTTGAGGCGCTACTGGTAAACAATTCAGGTCATGTTGTTCGCTCCTTTTTTTGTGCAATGGTCATGAGGCTATGGGCGATGAAAAATTGTGCGGCATAATACGTCATCATAACGAGTACATCTTCATACGCGACTTGCGCAACAAATTTATTCCAAGCTAGGATGGAATCGGAAATGACAAATAAAATACTACCAATCATTGCCCAAATGTTACGTGTCATCATCGCAAGCCAGCACATCATCATAATCGCAAGTATGTAAAAAATAACTGGAATAATTAATTCCTGGTTACCACTCTGTTTGAGGCCATCCACGAATTGACTACCAATCATTGCACTAAAAATAAGGAGTGGGATAAGTGACGTTGCACGTTGCCAAGAAAATTGAAACTGTTTCCAAAAAGCACCAATATAACATAAATGACCAATTAAAAAGGCGGATAATCCAACGATGAACCAATGTAATGTCCCATCCCCAACCATCGAAAATCCTAGTCCAATTAAAAGAAGAGAATGGGTCATCTCCCGGTGTTGCGGTACTTGCCGACATGCATAATAAATAATTAGTACCATTGGAATGATTTTAAAAACTAATTTCACAAACATTGGTTCTGCTGGAACGATGAAAATATAGATAAGTACCATCAGTAAAATGCTTATACGTAATAGATGTAGCTGCATGATTTCACCTCAGTTATTAATATATTTTGCGATCGACTGCTAAAAATCCTGCAAAAAGGAAATCATTAAAACCGGTTTGGGTTCTCAGCCAGACTCGCGCAACAAAGCCCTGAACTCGAGCAATAATGCCTAAAAGTCGAGCAAGAGCCGTCTGAACACGAGCGATAATGCCTAAAGGTCGAGCGAGAGCTGTCCGAACACGAGCAATAATGCCTAAAGGTCGAGCGAGAGCTGTCCGAACACGAGCGATAATGCCTAAAGGTCGAGCGAAAGCTGTCCGAACACGAGCGATAATGCTAAAAAGTCGAGCGAAAGCCTCCCAAACTCGAGCGAGACCCCGCCTAACACGAGCAACAAAGCCACGAACTCGAGCGAAATCCCGCCAAACTCGCGCCCCGCACACACAGCCCGACTCGTGCAACTCCCATACTCCCACCTGCTGTCAAGCCACCCTAAATTGAACTTTTTTTAAAAAAACAACATAAACTAAAGGAGGATATGCATCAGTCCATATAGCTGGTGTACCATGAATGTAGTAGGAGGAGCACGACTGAACGATAGCACCATGTCTTTTTAGGGGGGTCAACATGCTTATATCCATTATCATTATTGGAGCTTTTATCATTCTAGGCATCATCCTATTAAATGGGAAAGGTGCCTTCTTGATTGCAGGCTTTAACACGATGCCGGAAGAAGAAAAGGAAAAATATGATACGGCTTTGATGTGCAAATTTATGGGGAAAATGATGTTTGCTTTGGCATTTAGTATGGCGCTAATGGCGCTTAGTGAAGCACTTGGAATCAAGTCGCTATTCGCTGTTAGTTTTGTCTTGTTTATCGGTATTACACTATTTATCGTTATTTACATGAATACAGGGGATCGGTTTAAAAAAACCAAATAAGCGCGAAAACGTCAAGTATTTCCACACCTAATAAAATAAGGCTGAACGGGGCGCAGGGCACCATTCAGCCGAGGTGTAATTGACCCACAAAAGGGGCAGCTCCCATATAGGACTAAAATAATCATCACCCTAGATGTTAGCAAGGCAAAGGATGGTTATTTGTTTTTGGTTGACAGTATTGTGACAACTAGCGCGCCGAAAGTGACCATAAGCATCATCGATTCAAATACTGTCATGAGACATCACCCCATTTCTGGTTAGGGTTGAGCCACCACCCATGAAAGCCTTATTACACTATTAGTTTATACAAGCTTCTGGCATTTTGACTGTGATATTGATTTAATATTCAGTGAAATGGGCCATGCTAGGTCACTCGCGTCAAAGCATGTCCTAGGCACGCAACATGGCCATGAACGCGCGCCATATCAAGATCAACTCGCGCCAGAGCGTAAGATAGTCGAGCGATAGAGCCATAGACTTGCGCGGTAACCCAAGAAAGTCGAGCAATCAAACCATCAACGCGCGTAAGCCTGCATCTACTACCGCGCACATCCAGTCCGCTTCCCCGCATGAAGCCCGCACCTTACGCGCGCCACAACTCTCCTCCCTGAAGAAGCTCTCTCCAATCCTGCTTCCACCAAGTTCCACACCCTCATCTTGCGCATTGCTTATCATCTTCAGAAAATTGTGTTATATTAAGCGGTACATATCCAAAAAGAGGAAGGTGATGCATTGTATGGGAAGCGTTGCGTCTATTCGAAGGTATCCTGTTAAATCGATGATGGGGGAGGAACTCACGGCCATCGACATTACGAAAAAAGGCTTGCTCGGTGACCGGGCGTATGGGGTTATCGACATGTCCACCGGCAAACTGGCCAATGCCAAGAATCCAATCAAGTGGCCGGAGATGTTTTCTTTTCATGCCAATTATCTTAAAGCACCCGAGCTGGATGCGCCGATTCCGCCTATTCGTATTACACTGCCAGGCGGCGCGACAGTAAGCAGTACCGATGAAAAAATACACACCACACTGACGGAAAGTTTGAAGCGCGAGGTAAAACTTGCCAGTCCATCCGGCTTAGACGTTCAGTTTGAAGGATACATCCCGGAAAATGTCGAAGGGCTAGAGGATCCAGGCACCATTTTTACACGTACGTCCCCACCGGGAACATTTTTTGACATTGCCATGGTGCATATCATCACAATCTCCACGATCAACTACCTTCGAAAAATACTGCCGGACAGTGACATCGAAGCAGCACGTTTTAGGCCGAATATGATCCTTGACGTTCCAGATGAAGATGGTTTCATCGAAAATAGCTGGGTCGATAAAGTGCTTCAGATTGGCGAAAACGTTCAACTGAAAATTTTACAGCCAACGAAGCGGTGCGTCATGACCACACTTGCACAAGGCGATTTGCCAAAAGATCCGAACGTCCTCAAATCGATTGTAAAAAATAATAACGGCAATTTCGGCGTCTATGCCGAAGTGATTCAAGCAGGAAAAATCCATCACGGGGATAAGGTGAAAATAAGGGAATTTGTTTCATAGAAAGCCCATCAAAAAAGCGTGGCGGTAGGATATACATAGCGCCACGCTTTTTTGATGGGCTATTTTTTGCCTATCTATTACGTGAAATTTACTACCCTTTTGGATTGTTCTAATTTCTTTCTAATGACTGCTATATTTTGTTTAGTGGGAATTTTTTCAATGACGATAAATTTATCATTCGACTTATTCAATGGTATATCTGAGAGCACAAGATCAAATGTTTCGTGGAGGTTATATTCCCACTTATGTAATGGGATGGATGTAAAATGTTCATTAAAATGTTCTTTCAATACCAATTCAGCTAAACTCTTTAATTCAATAGTTTCTGAATAGACGTACGCAATATTTTCCTTATATTGGTCATTTTCTATTTGATATCGCTGTATAATTAACGTAAGTGTACTAATTGCATCCATCGTGAATGGAGGTAAACTGTTAATTGTAGCCCAATCATCGCAGATTTTTTCTAGCTTACTATATAAGCTTTGAAATTGATTTTTAATTTTGAGACTGTATGATCTACCCTGTATCTTTTGGTACAAATGGTTTAAATTACGCAGTTGCATTCTCTTTGTGAGATTATACATAGCTAAAACAACATTGTCATTCACTAGAAGACGAACATTTAGGTTGTTTTCTAATAACTGAATGAATCCTATTAAAAGTGAGTAGTTCTCAGGAGTATGCCTGATTGCTTTCAGCACTTTCTCAGGAGTTTCAACCACTTCCAAAAAATAAAAATCACTATATATAAATGCAAAAAAAAGGTTGATTCTTTCTTCTTCACGACATTTGATATGGAACTCTTTTTCTATTAAGGCAAACAGAGGTGTGATTTTTTTATATATTGTTTGTTGTTTAATATGGTTTTTGTTTATAGGAGTTTCAATGACATGTCCCTCTTTATAGCGTTCAATACTTATTTTCATAAACGCTAATGCATGGATAAGCGATTGCGGATAGATTTTAATGCCCATATCTTTTAATCGATTTTTGATATTTAAGATACAATCCATATGTTTGTAATAATGGGTATAAAACAAAGGAGCTTCTCCGCGAACATCGTTAATAAGGTTAAATAATAGTATCCGTTTCATTAATTCGGTTCCATGTATTCGTAAAGGATTATGTTTTAATTCTAATTGATGTTTATCAAGAACGATTTCAACCTCTTTAAGTAGTTGACGCGTATAAAATAGCTCTTCACTTAAAGATTCAATCGTATATGCATTTTTTTTCATTATTTTGTCGATGATTGTGTGGATGATGTCCGCATCTTTTTCAATTTGGAATAGTATATCAAGCTTCATATCACTCGGTTTTTGTAGCTTAATCCCTTTTCCCCGTTTACGGACTATTTCCCAGTCACTTGGTAACATCTTTCTTAATGACTTCATTTCATTTTGAATCGTTTTAGCAGAAGCTCCAATCTTGTTAGCAAGGTAACTATAAGTGATCCAATTCGTACTTTCTTCTAAAACTTCGATAATTTTAGCCTGCCTTCTTGAAATCATTACAAATCACCTCTCTTTTCATCATACAAGGTATTTGAAAAAATACCACTTTTTGCTATTGACAATGGTAAAAGTGTTCCTTTTATTTCGGTAACGCTTCGTATAGGATATGGCTTGTATTACTATATATTTCATTGATTGCATTCAGAAGAGAAATTACAACTAGAAAAAATAAGACAAATGAAGGGGGATAAAATAAGTTGACTAAAAGAATGAGCATGTTATTTGCAGTTGTATTACTTTTCCAAACAATTGCTAGTAGTTTATTTCTACCACAACAAGCATTTGCGGAAAGTCATACAGAAAATGACATGGAGGAAACGATTTTTAATCATCTTTCAGTGGTAGATATGGAAGGGGATCAGGTAACAGAAGATACTGAAGATGGGTCAAATGTTCAGGTAAACATTAACTGGGACACAAAAAATAAAAATGTAAAGCCTGGAGATACGTATCTGATTTCTTTACCGGATTCAGTTCAAATTTCTGACCAACAAGAAGGAAAACTTCTTCAAGAAGAAATCACAGTGGGTGAATACGAAGTTTCCCCTCAAGGTGAAGTATTAGCCGAAATGACAGATGCAGTAGAATCGTATCCCGAAGCAAATGGGGAAATTACTGTTAATGCGGTGTATGTGAATAATCAAACAAAAGATGAGGAAGTTTCTAAAGAAAAAGAGAACAGTGAAGTCGAGAACAACAATGAAGTAGATGAAAAGGACAAAGAAGTATCGGAAGAAAAGAATGAAGCAACAGAAATCACGAAGAATATTATTACGGATGTCAGCCTGAAACAACAATTAGAAGATGGAACAGAAAAGGATCTACAACCAGGAGAAGAAATTGTTGTTGACAGTCCTTATGATGCATTCAAGGTTTCTATTCAATACAATCTTGAATTACCGAAAGATCATGAATATGGTGCAGGTTCAACATATGCAATCGATGTGCCAGCGTACTTTGATTTAAAAGGATTGCCACAAGGACCACATGATTTAGTTCATGAAAAGGAAGAAAAATTTGGTGAATATGTAATCAAAAATGGAAAAGTTGTTATTACATTTAACGAAGAAATTGAAAGCAACGCAGACATTCGTGGTTCTATTAACCTAGATACAAAGTTTGACGCACATTATGAAGGTCCAGCTGATGGGGAAACCATTTCGTTCCCTGTAAAAGATGACCAATCTATTGATTTTCCAGTTCAATTTAAACCAGAAAAAGAAAATAATAAATCAAAAGATGAGGAAGTTTCGAAGGAAAAAGAGAACAATGAAGTTGAGAACAACAATAAAATAGATGAAAACGACAAAAAAGCATCTGAAGAAAAAAACCAAGAAAACAAAAAGAAACAAGATAAAAAAGCAGAAACTAAACAAAATAAAGCAAGTGAAGCAACAGAAATTACGAAGAACATTATTACAGATGTAAACATGAAACAACAATTAGAAGATGGAACAGAAAAGGATCTACAACCAGGAGAAGAAATTGTTGTTGATAGTCCTTATGATAAATTCAAGGTTTCTATTCAATATGATTTTGCATTACCGAATGATCATGAGTATGGTGCAGGTTCAACATACGCAATCGATGTGCCAGCGTACTTTAATTTAAAAGGATTGCCGCAAGGACCACATGACTTAGTTAATGGAAGCGGAGTAAAATTTGGTGAATATGTAATCAAAGATGGAAAAGTTGTTATTACATTTAACGAAGAAATCGAAAGAAACTCAGACATTCGTGGTTATATTAAGCTAGATACGAAACTCGACGCGCATTATAAAGGTCCAGCTGATGGGGAAACCATTTCATTCCCGGTAGAAGATGACCAGTCGATTGATTTTCCAATTAAATTCAAACCAAAAGGAAAAGAAATTGACAAAAAAGGTGTGCCAAATCAAGCTTATAACACGAAAGAGATTACATGGACGGTAGATTTCAATAAGAGTCTAGAACAAATAGACCATGCCGTTCTCAAAGATCAAACAAGTGGTTCACAAGCGTTTGTTGATGGTTCTTTAGAAGTATACAAAATATACATGAATGCTGATGGAACAATTGACGAAAGTAGAACAGAGAAATTCGCCGATCATGACTTTGGTGAAGATTTTCCATTGCAATTAGGTAACATCGATTCTGCTTATCGTGTGGTATATAAAACAAAAATCACAGATGATGAAGGGAAAAAATATACGAACACGGCAACCCTTGATGGTGATAACACTGATCCAGTAGAAGCTAGTGCTGAGGTGAATGTACGTCGCGGTTCGGCCTTAGAGAAAAAATCGATCGGTTATGTTGGGGAAGACCAACTCATTACTTGGGAAGTAAAATACAACTATAATGAGAAAAGTATTACAAAAGATAAAGCGATTCTAACGGATATACTAGGGAATAATCAGAAACTAGTTGATGAAAGTTTTGAAGTCTATGAGGTGAATATTGATCCAAAGACAGGAAAAGAAAAACAAGGGGATCAGATTGAAGATTATAAAGTTGAAAAAACAACAGATGGTTTCCAATTAAAATTCGATGATGATATCGATAAGGCCTATAAAATCATCTATCAAACAAAAGCAAAAGATCGTGTTGAAGCTGGGGATACTATTGAAAACACGATAAAAGATGAGAATGGCCATGAAAAGAATGGGAAACAGAATGTCAATCAACAAATCTTAGTGAAAAAAAACTTTGGTTCAAACTACAAGGATAAGTTTACGAAATGGAGAGTTACCATCAACCAAGATGAATACTTGATGCAAAATGTTTCCTTAGTAGATAAGCTGCCAGTTGGGTTTACACCAAGAGACATTAAAATCACACATGGTGGACAAGACTTAACAAATGATACAGATTTTAATTGGAATTTTGACGAACGTACACATGAATTAAAGGTTCATTTCAATAAAGCTATTGATAAGAAACTAGTCATTGAATATACAACAGATATTGACTTCGACAAAGCTGAACCAAATCACAAAAAGAATCAGTTTAAGAACCATGTCAATATGAAATGGACGACAGAAGATGGGGATTCTAAAGAAAAGCAAGGCTCAGCAGTTTTCAATCCTGGCAACTATACAAAAGATAATGGTTTCAAAAACGGCTCTTATAATCCAACTACGAAGGAAATCACATGGAGCATTGGAGTAAATTATAATAAGAAAAAACTTGACAATGCTGTGGTGGAAGACTTTATCCAAGGAAATCAGAATTTTAATATTGATTCTGTCCGAGTATTCCATATGAACCTAAAATCAGGAAATAATGGAATTGAGATAGGGAAAGAACTAACAAAAGATGAATATGCCATTCATGAAGCAGAAAATGAAAAAGGGGAAAAAGGCTTCCGAGTTGAACTTGGCGATATTAACACACCATACTATATTACTTTTACTACTGACTTAAATGACACATTAGTATATAAGAATTATGAAAATATGGCTACAGTAAAAAGTGATAACAACGGAAGCTATAACCTTAAAGCTTCTGTACAACCTACGAATGGTGGAAGCTATACCGATAAAAGTGTGCAACAAGATAAGGAAAACGGAAGAATTGCACATTGGAACTTAAATATAAACTTTGCACAATCAACTGTTTCAAATGTATCCGTGACAGATACCCCGAGTTCGAATCAAAAGATTTTAACAGAAACAATTAAATTGTATCCGACAAAGGTTTCTGCAGATCCAAATAAAGTAGAGATTGATAAGGGATCTGGTCCACTAAAAGAAGGGGAAGACTATACACTAACATTTGAGAAAAATGAATTTAATGATATCGTTTCGTTTACGCTTAAGTTTACGGACAAGAAGATTAGCGAAGCATATGTTTTACAGTATGATACTTACATCGTTTCCAACGGTGGCGATGGAAAAATAAAGAACCAAGCTAACTTTGAAGGCGACGAAACAAAAGAAGTGAAAACAGATGACTCTGTAAACAAGAAGATTGATGTGTCAAATATCGAAGGTGGCATTGACGGGAAAACAGGCAACTTAGAGATCTTGAAAGTTGATGCAGAAACGGATGACCCTTTAAGTGATGCTGTATTCGAACTATACAATAAAACAAAAAATGGTACGTTCCTCATATCAGCAAAATCTACTGATCAAGATGGAAAGGTAGTATTTACGAACTTACAATATGGGGACTACATCCTAAAAGAGAAAGCAGCACCAGACGGATATGTTGTTGGAATTAACGATCAAAAAACAGTTAACGTTGATGACAAGGTATCCGAAGTAACGATTAAAAACCATCAAATCATTTATGAAGCACAATTAACAAAAGTAGATGCTGAAGAAAATAAGACGTTAAAAGGTGCAACATTTGAACTGCAACAAAAAGTAGATGGTAAATTTAAAACAATGAAAAAAGGCTTAAAAACAGATGATAAAGGTGTCATTCATGTAGAAGACCTAGAACCTGGTGAATATCAGTTTGTAGAAACAAAAGCACCAGAAGGTTATCTATTAGATGGCGAACCTATTCCATTTACGATTGGCGAAAAAGAAATTGAACCAGTTAAAGTAACTGCTAAAAACAATGCAATTGAAACAACGGCAATTAAAGGTGAAAAACACTGGAAGGACGGCAATTCAAAAGACCGCCCAGAAATGATTAAAGTTGACTTGCTTCAAGATGATAAAGTATATAAAACGACGGAAGTAACTGCTGAAGACAATTGGAAGTATAGCTTTTCTGATTTACCAAAAACCGATGCTTCAGGTAATGCATATGAGTACTCTGTTCAAGAGCAAGCCGTAGAAGGTTATGAAACAACAATAGAGGGGTCTGACATCACCAACGTCCGTACTGGCGAAACAAACGTATCTGTCACCAAGACATGGAAAGATGACAACGCCAAAGATCGTCCAGCTTCGATTACTGTGGAGCTGGTTCAAAACGGAAAAGTCATCGATTCTAAAGAAGTAACAGCAGAAACTGACTGGAAATACAGTTTCAAAGATTTAGAGAAATA
>NZ_JAGIKX010000012.1:0-64109 GCF_017874635.1 Virgibacillus alimentarius | reverse complement strand
AAAGCAAAATTGACTGGACTGAGTCCGGTCGAATACCGAACTCAATCCAGCCAATCAGCTGCATAATAAAAACTCTAACTTTTAGGGGTCGCCACTTATCGAGTAGCATTTATAATTTCAAGAGAGGTAAGCTTTTTTATTTTGTCCGTTTCATTTAAAAATATACATCCTTTGTGCTGAAGTAATTCAGTTAACAGGAGACAGCCTCCGATTAAGAAACAGAAGTACTATCTTTAAAGAATAAACGGTTCAATATTAATGAGCAAAAAGTAATGGCTCATAGTGGATATAATGTTCAAAAAAAGAGACTACAACGCGGTAGGCTTATGTAGTTTGAGGGAGAAGCTTTAATAATGTACAAGTCAGTACGTTATTATGCATGAAACATTCCACAATTGGTCTTTACGTTGGAACTTTACAACCTTTTGCAGCTGTTAAAGGTATGCTGTAAATTTATCGATTAGTTACTTTTTCACTATTGGTCCCCTTTTTAGGAACGTTCATTCTCATTATATAAAATAACAATTATCAATTATGTTGGTTCATTGGTTTGAACCTAATTGTCAGGATAATTGACATATAACTTTTTAAGCAGTAGGGGTAGTACCAATGAAATTTTTGTTTTAACTTACTTTCCTTTTTTCCTCCAATTTTAAAAGAGCAGCCATAATGCACCGAGCAATAATACCCACGATTAGAAAAAGGAAGAAATCAGTTGTTGCAGAAAACTTTTTAATATAGATAAAAATGTTAAAATATTCTAATATCAAGCTATAATATACAAAGGATAATAATCCACCCCAAACTGTAATCCAAATGAAATAACTTCTCCAAGAAGAAGTGTACTGATATACCAACATAGCAGATAAAGGAATAAGAGTAATGTCACCTAAAAAGAAGTTTGGCTGGAAAGGTAGTATCCTTTTAGGGTTGCCCAGTAATTCAATTGTTGAGCAATAGAGTCGTATACGGCAAATGCAACTGCAACTAAAGAACCGTATAGAAGTATTTCTATAATTCGTTTTTTGTCTACAAGATAGAAAAATATTACATACATAAAAACTATTAAAATCACTTGGAATATCCAACTTTGGGATAAAAAAGTTTGATTAATCCATTGAGTTTCAATTAAATTATTTAAGTTTTCAGCCTTTTTAAGAATTTGATCGTCAGTAATCATAATGCTATCCCCTTGTTTTTTGTTGAAAAAGACTTACTTGCTATATTCTTTGTTTACGAATTGAGATTATTCATTAACAAAGATGTTAATATAATCCATATTTCTCATAGCTACAAATCACAAAAAGGTTTTATCATTACAAAGTCATTCGATCGTGACAGTTCCACATGGGGTTGGAAAAGAAGCCTCACAGTTGTCCTTGTTGTGGTAAAGAGACTGATTGAGTCCATGATTACCGAATATTTTAGATATCGAATAATACAATAAGCATTTGGTGTTTTTTTATTTTAGGGTGGAATACACAAGGTACTAATTTCCACTTGATTTTTAATGAATGAAATAGGTCTTTTCTCATAATTATGTTAAATTGTATAGTATTTTCATACTATTTTATATATAATATAATAAGCTGGATTCATGAATTAAGCAAAGACCTTAATGTCTTCTAGACTGCTGAAAGATCAGGATAAAAAGCGGAGGGACTGTTTATAAAAAAGGCGATTCACAATTCGAAAACAATGTGAATGAAACAAATGAAGTAGAAAAGTCAAAAGTAGGGATGTCGCTGGATAAGTGGTTAGAATCACAAGGGTATGATATCGAAGAATGATACGAAAAGGGCAGTGACTGAAAATTAAATTATTATGTTAGCACTTTAAACAAAATTATAACAAGGGGGAAAGTAATATGACAGAAGAAACAAGAAAGAATAGATGGAAAAACTGGAATTTTTGGTTCAAAGTTGGTGGTGGGATAATAGTTGCAGTGTTGCTTTATGTTATTGGCCACAAATTTGCTTCAATTGAACTAGAGGAAGAAGCTATGAAGTATGAAGATGTGAAGAAAAGGGTAGAAGAAAAACATGATCAGTTAGAAGAAACGCAGAAGAAACTGGATAATATTAAAAATGAACTGAGAGAAAACAATCAAGAGTATGAAGAAACTCAAGAGGTAATTGCAAATCGAAATAGCATCCAAGATGAAGTTGATAAATTGGCTGGACAAGTGACGGAAAAGAAAGGAGAAGTAAAAGAACTAAAAAAGGAAATTAAAGATAAAAATAAAGAATTACAATCCGTAACCGGGGAAATTAAAGAAGCAAAAGGAAAACCAATTACACTATCAGCAGGTAAATTTGTAGTAGGCGAGGATCTTCCAGCAAATAGATATAAAGTTACGCCTAATGGTAATGGAAACTTTTTTGTCAATGACGGTGTAGATGTCAACGTTATTTTAGGAAATGATGGTGATTTTTATGAAAGTGAGTATGTATTTGAAGCGTTCGAAGGTGATAAAATAGAATTAACTTCATCAGCAACATTTACACCAGTGGAATAATAATTTATCTATATATATAACAGCAGGGAAAATTATATTATAGGTTTTTCAAATAACTATATTCAAGGTATTATAAAACTTTTACTTAAAAAGCTGGTTCATAAACATTGCCAGGTTTTGCTCGATACTCC
This sequence comes from Virgibacillus alimentarius, assembly GCF_017874635.1. Taxonomy (NCBI): domain Bacteria; kingdom Bacillati; phylum Bacillota; class Bacilli; order Caryophanales; family Bacillaceae; genus Virgibacillus; species Virgibacillus alimentarius. The sequence continues at coordinate 61,460 of NZ_JAGIKX010000012.1, read as the reverse complement.
TCTGCATAGCAGATAATAAAAAAATTTTAAACAGCATTTTTTTATTGATTTAATACTCCTTCAATTTGCCTTTAAAATCAAACCATTATGTAATATAGGTGCGTTTTTCGCTTTGTATTATAACTGCATAAGGGGGAAAACATAAGGGTGAACTGAAAGGAGTAGAAAGTAAATGAAATATATAGCCGTATTATTCATGAAATTTGTATTAGCGACTGGTGTGCTATGGCTTGTGCTAGGAGGACTAGAAGGTGTTAGCTTTGCATCGATTTTAATCATCAGTATTGTATTAACAGCTATATCATTCATTGTTGGTGATTTATATCTCTTACCTAAAATGGGAAATATTGGGGCAACCATGGCTGATGCTGTGCTGGCACTTGCAGTAGTATGGTCAATGGGAGCACTTTTATTTACTCAACCGATTGGGTTAGATACTGTCTCACTAGTTTCAGCCGTTGGGATCGCTCTTGGAGAACTTCTTGTTCATTGGTACGTGAAAAAACAATTTATAAGTGACGAGTCCACAATTCAAGGGTTATATGATCATGATTTACAAACGGAATACGGGGAAGAAATCAAACCGGATACTACGTCCGTTGAAAACAAAAGGTTAAAAAAATAGTTTTAAATTTAAATTAGGGGCTTTCAATAAGTTGCGAAACTTATTGAACAAGTCCTTTTTTGTGGAGAAAATTCCTAAGATTTTTCTGTAAACACTACTGGTTAACGATAACATGAATACATCCATTCAAATGGTAAATGATAAGGGAAACTTTAAATTTATTTTGGTCTTATAATAATAGAACTCTGGTACAATACGATATCCCAAAATTTCCAAAATTAACGTTACAAATGAAAGGAGTTAAAGATGAAAAATCTTCTACGACTATTAAAGGAAGGGAGCAGATCCGCTTTATGGGCGAGTATCATGAACGCGGTTATAGCGGTTATAAAAGCTATTACCTTTTTCATTACGGGGAATGTGGCCATGTTTGCTGAAATGATGCACAGTATTGGTGATACCGCTAATCAATTTTTTGTGTATGTCGGGTCTGCTTTAAGCAAAAAAGCCCCAACTGACCGTTTTCCAGGCGGTTTCGCACGGCTAATTAATTTAGTGTTATTAGGGGCAGTTTTGATCGTCGGTATTTTAGCTTACGAAACAGTAAAAGAAGGAATTAACCATATCCTCGCACCACCTGAGTCAGGGGAATGGTTTTACTTGAATATAAGTGTCTTGGGTATTGCAGCAATATTGGAGGCTTATGTGCTGTTTAAAGCAATGAAGGAAATAACGGAGGATATTGGTGATAACATAAAAGGATTTAAAATAGTGACGAAAAGTTTTAAGTATATAGACAGAGCAAAGCCAGCAACAAAACTTGTGTTTTTAGAAGATTTGGTTGCTACAGGCGGTGCAATAATCGCTATGTTGTCTGTTATTCTCGGAACATTTACTCCTTTGATTGCAGCTGAGGGTTATGCCTCTGTAATCATTGGCCTTATGTTGTTCTTTGTTGTGGGAAGAGTATTCCTCGATAATGCTGCAGGTGTTTTAGGCGTTGCGGATGAAGACATGGAAAGGAAAATTGGTGAGGTTGTTTATGATCATCAACATGTAAGAGATATACAGGAGCTTATCGTTTTTAAGGAAGGTGCCGAATTACATGTTGAATTAAAAATAGAACTTGATCCAAATATGTCAGTAGCGGAGGCCGATGATATCCGAGATGATATTGAAGCAAGAATTCTTCAAGTGAAGGATGTGACAGATGTCATTATCGAATTTGATGAGGATGATGAAACACAAACATGGAATAACCCTGTCAGTCAGGAGTAGAAAAAGCTAGGATAAAACGAGCTAAAAGATCTTAAAAAGGTTCCAATTATCGGTTTTTCATGATTGGAACCTTTTTGATTTGGATTATTTCCATTATCTATAATTAGATTTGTATTCATGGCGGTGTACTTTCTCAAGTTTACCACCATGAATGCAAATCCTTATTCATTCTCACCTTTCATCGAAAGAGGAACTATCTGACCTTTTTTACATTTGCTGGGGTTTTGTCCTACCCTTTTCTTTGAGCCTTCTATGTTTTTACAAAAACAGGCACCCAATATAGATGCCTGAATAATATGATAAAGGAACTTAAAAATTATCAAAGCAAAGGAGAAGGCTCATGAATAATAAATGGCAACCGCTTCGTCAACATCCTTATTGGCAACACAATTTGAATCATCAAGGGCATATCAATCATTGGTATCATCATCCACACCCCAATCCCATGCCTGCTTGGAACCGCAGAGTATCGATCGAAGAGGCTATGAATATTGCACTCGAACAGGTACCAGGTCAAGTGGTTAAAATTGAACTGGAACAAGAGCATGGTATATTGGTTTATGAGGTGGATATTATAACAGCACAAGGAGCCAAATATAAAGTAGAAGTTGATGTGAATACTGGTGGGGTTGTAAATATAGAACTAGATTAAAGGTAGAGGAAGCATATCCATTTAGGAAAAGTCTCTCAGAATGTTGAGGGACTTTTTCATTATGGTTTATCGTGCGTCCTCACTTGTATAACATTTGATCAATATCCACCTGATTAACGCTCCAATAATTAAACCAATTGGTATTGATATAATCGGTAGCCAGACAGGTCCAATGAGATACCCAAAAATTTTAAGTACTGGTGAAAAAGCTACACCAACTGTACCAATATATGCAGCAAACACAAATGGGAGATATGCAAATGGCTTTTGGCCACCCCCCGTATCTTTATATGCATCCCAAATAGCAAAGAGGTATAGGCATGGATAAAACATAAACCAGAGGTAATTTGTTTGCTGAATTGCTTCTTGAATTTCCCCGTGAAAACTTAATACAATAGCCTGGTTTAGATTTCCAAAAACATTTACTGCAAATTCTAGTACAACTAAAAGAACTCCTTTTACAAATTTTCGATTTAACAACTGTCCAAATCCCGGTAGTGCAATACTCCAAAGAAGCATTTCCAGCTTTCTGCTTTTTCTCTCTATTTTTTTATCCATAGGCTCATCTTTTCGCTAACCCCTTACGGTCAGCCGCTATTGGCGGTTGTTCCATCCAACCATTTTCTATCATAATGTTTGCTCCTTCGTTGGAATACTTCACTATTTCTGCCATTAGCCGGGTATATGTAACTCCTAGGTCATGTCTTGGACTTGCGGAAATTGCTGATCCGTACTGGGTAATTCCGAACGAAATAAGAATTGTAACAAAATTCATCATGAACTTATCTGAGAAGGGTGCAACGGTCGAATCAGTTACCTCCGATGTCATAAGCATACCATTCGATAAATAATCCTCATTTAAAATATCGTTAAAAGCCTCTTTGTGTTTTCCTGCAATGTCCCGCCCCTTTTCAAAATATTGTCTTGTTTCTTTGTTCTCAGCCACTTGACTAAAAGCGGTTATTACTGCTTGTCCTAGTGCATTTCGCTTCGATGCATATGCTAAGTTTGCAATTTCAACTCCTAACAATGGTCTTCGGTCACCAAACCATCCAGTTAAAAACCTCTCTTTTTTCACAAAGTCAATCTTCTTTGCCTTTGGAATTGATGGTGTGCGTACATATGTACCTTTTTGTTTTGCTAATTCAACTGCCTGTTTAAGAAGTCCTTGTGCAATATTTAATTTATTGGAGTAAAAATCAATAATATCTGATCTAGCTGCCATGGTTAAGGCTGTTGCGTTTGTAAAAAGATTTAATTCAGCCATATTCAAAATATATTCTAAATAAAGCTTATCCGAGAGAAGCCGTGGTGCATTTAGGTTTACATCTTGTTCTGTGAAGCCTTGTGGGACAGGGTAATTTTCGTTGTTAAAAAATTGCTCTAATTTAGCTTTGTTATTTTTTTCAATGGTTAAAGCTTTCTCAAGAATTTGGCGAATTTGTGAATCATTCACATGTACCAAAAAAAAGTTTATCCCACATAAATTAAGCGTATGTTCTTGATAGGAAGACCAAAGACTCGAAATTTCCGCTGCTGTAAGTTCTATATGATTTGGAGTATTTTCCGTTGACATTCTACTTTCTCATCCCTTCTTTGTTTAGCTAGTTAAAAAATCGCACAACATTCTTTATTAGAGTGATCAGAAATTAATTTTTCTATTCATCTGAATAAAACGTTTGCACATACGAAATGAATAAAAGGAATGAATCATGGGAAAAAGAAGAAAATGACAGGTTGGATGTAAGGGGTGAGTGTTGTGGCTCGACGCGTCAAAAGGAAACAAAATGTAATACAAAATTCAAACAAACAAGAAGAAAACAAACAAAAAGAAAACTTTTCGATCACTATCTATAAAGAATTAGATAAAAATATAACCAATTTAAAAAAGATGCTTGGTGAGCCGATTGACCTTGTGGTTCGTCCATTTACCGTTCGCGGAACAGAGCATAAATGCGCGATTGCTTATATAGACGGATTAGTAAATGATGATTTAATACATAGTCATATTATGAAAAACGTACAGCTGGAAACGGAACGAAAGCAATTACCAGATGAGAAAGTAAAACTATTTGAAGTAATTAATAATGAAATTATTTCCGCGTCTACGGAAAAAGGATATACGCTTGATGATTTATCCAATGCACTTTTGAACGGGGATACAATATTCTATTTAGATGGCATTGATAAAGTATTATTAATAGATACAAGAGGTTGGGAAAGTCGTGCAATTGAAGAACCAGATTCAGAAACAGTCATTCGAGGCCCTAGAGAGGGTTTTGTTGAAAATATACAAACAAACCTGGTTCTCCTTCGTCGCCATATACGAGATCCCAATCTCCGCTTAAAAAAGCATTATATAGGGAGGCGATCTAAAAAGACGATCGCTGTAACCTATGTAGACGGGATTATTAATCCAGATATCGTGAAAGAAGTGGATCGAAGACTAAGGGCCATTGATATGGATGATGCACCTGGTGTAGGTTATATAGAACAGTGGATTGAAGATAGCTTCTTATCACCATTTCCGCAATTAATAAATACAGAAAGGCCCGATAAGGTGTCAGCTGCCCTTTTGCAGGGGAAACTAGCCATCTTTTTGGATGGAACACCGTTAGTTTTAGTGCTTCCTGCAACATTTGGAAATGCATTGCAATCGCCCGAAGATTATTATGAACGCTGGACGATAGGGACCTTGATACGAGGGCTTCGATATCTTGCTGCATTTATATCTGTATTTTTACCCGCTTTATATGTAGCGTTAGTTTCCTACCACCCTGGGATGATTCCTCAAAAGCTGGCCTTTTCAATTGCAGCGACAAGGGAAGGAGTTCCTTTTCCTCCTTTTATCGAAGCGTTATTAATGACCATTACAATGGAATTATTACGGGAGGCAGGGGCAAGATTGCCTTCAACAATTGGGCAGACGATAGGTATTGTCGGTGGACTAGTAATCGGAGAGGCAGCAGTTCAAGCGGGTATTGTAAGTCCAATCATGGTCATCGTTGTTGCCCTAAACGCCATCGCATCGTTTGCTATTCCATCGTACAGTGTTGCGATCTCTTTTCGCATTCTTCTTTTTGGATTTCTGATCGCATCTGCAGTATTTGGGCTTTTTGGTATCATTCTTGCTTATATTATGATTAATATCCATCTTGTTAATTTAAAAAGTATTGGAGTCCCTTATTCTACTCCATTCGCACCAACCTTTTTAAGAGATTGGAATGATCTCATTTTCCGTTCGCCCATTCCGTTAATTTCGAGACGACCGAAGTATTTGCAAGCTGAGGACGAGAAATCTGGTAATACGGGAGGAAAAAACCTTTGAAACGTTTCAAATATGCAGATGAGTTGATTAGTGAACGGGAAATTATGATTGCGATACCTTCCTTTGTTATCGGAGTAGGTGTCCTTACCTTCTCAAAAGATATGGCTGCTGTGACGATAGCTGCTGATGGTTGGATCCCTATTTTGATAGGGGGAATCATCGCTATAATGATAACATGGATAGTCGCAAAACTAGCATCCAGCTTTCCAAACCAGACATTTTTATCCTATGCATCTTGTACTGTCACAAAACCTGTGGCGCTTGTTTTAACATTTCTTTTTGCAGTGATTGCATCACAATTAGCCGTACTTCAAATTCGGGAGATTGCTGATATCTCCAAACAATATATATTTGATCGTACGCCAGTGGAAGTGATTGCATTAACTTTTTTGCTTGTTGTTGTTTACGCTGTTGCAGGATCAAGAGTGGGCTTGCTTCGCTTAAATATGATGTTTTTCCCGATTATTTTAGTTATTTCATTGTTAGTTATTGTATTTAGCCTGAACCGTTTTGAATGGAATCACTTATTTCCGATGCTTGAAACAGATTTCACCGGATATATGAAAGGGTTACGTTCAGCAATTTTTTCTTATGTTGGATTTGGCATTTTATGGTTTTATACAGTCCTTGTTAAAAAGCCAAAAAAAGTGCCAAAAAAAGCAGTTATCGGAATGTGTATACCTGTTGGATTGTATTTATTTATATATGTGTCTATTATTGGGGTATTTGGAAATGCAGTTACAAGTAATTTATTATTCCCGACGATTGAATTAGCAAAAGGAGTGGAAATACCCGGGGAAATTTTTGAGCGATTTGAATCCGTTTTTTTTACGATATGGATCATGGCTATTTTTAATACTACTGCAATGGCACTTGATATTTGTGTCTTCGCATTGAATTCTATATTCAAGAATGTACAGAAATATAAGATTTTATTTGTTTTATCTCCATTAGTATATGCCAATGCGATGTACCCACAGGATTTAATTGAGGTATACACGTATGGAACTATTGTTGGTTATATAACTTTCGGGTATACCGTATTTGTAGCGCTTCTATTGTTAGTGGTTGGAAAACTAAGGGGAGTGAAGCCCATTGGTTAAGCAAAAACTGATACAAATAACTACCTATTTTCTTATGGTTATTTTACTAACTGGCTGCTGGGATCAAATCAATATTGAGGAGCATGGTTTTGTGGTTGGATCGGCCATTGATAAAGCCAATGATTATTCGGATGAAAACATGAATTTATCGCTGACAAATCAGATTGTCTCTCCTGCCGGATTAGGTACTCCTGCAGGAGGCGGCAATAATAAATCCCCGTTTGTTAATGTAACAGCTACCGGAACAAGTATATTTACAATTAATCGTAATATGGTACAAGAAATAAGTCGCGCTCCCTTTTATGAACATGTAAGGCTTCTTATTGTCTCCGAAGAAGTAGCCCGTGAACCTGAAATATTTGCTAGTATACTGGATATATTTATACGCGATCAGGAAATGCGCAGGGGCATTAAAATTATGATAGCGAAAAATAAGGCAAAAGAATTACTTGAAATAAAGCCAGAACCAGAACAACTTCCTGTGAGGTATCTTGATATGATTTCCGATAATAACTATAAATCAATAGATATGATAGATCCTGTTACGCTAGGCAATGTACATGATTTTCTATTAAATAATAAGAGCTATGTACTTCCGAAAATTTCCCTCTCTGAAAATGAAGTAGACTATAAAGGTGCAGCTGTTTTTCACGGTTTGAATGATAATATGGTCGCTGAGTTAACGGCTCAGGAAACCAAAGGGATGAATTTAGTAAAAGGGGATGTGAATGGAGGAGTGATCAAGTTCAAGGTAGAAGATCATGTCATGACTTTTGAACTTGAGGGAGCGAAAAGTAAGATAAAAATAGATCCAAAAGACCCAAAAAATATGGATATATCTGTAAACGTAGAGGTAGAAGGAAGACTTGCCGAAATGTATGGAAGTAAAACACTGTTAGATCCTTCCTATTTATCAAAAATAGAGGAGAAGGTTGCTAAAAAAATAGAAAAGCTTGCAAATCAAACCATTGATAAAGCCCAGAAGGAAATGAAGCTTGATATTTTTGACTTTGATAAGATTTTAAAACAAAAACATTATTCAATTTGGAAGAGAATAAAAAAGGACTGGGAAGACGGCGAGAATTACTTTGCAAATAGCCGCATCGATGTTTCAGCTGATGTTCAAATACGGGAAACAGGAGCTACAAATCGGGCCAAAGGCAAGCGGCATGAATAAATCATTGTTTGGATATTTCTAATTGATATGAGGTGTTGATATGTGGGATAAAATCATAGGCGTTTTACCTGAAAAAATGGTTTTAATTTGTACAGTTTTAAGTTTTCTGATACCGTATGGCATCTATAAGATAAACTCCAAATTACACGAATATGGAGATCCTGGATGGAAGCGTGAAGACGAACAGAAACAGAAGCAGAAAATGAAACAGCAATCAAAACAGAAAACTCCTGCTCTAAATAAATCAAACAAACAATAAATCAAGGATAAAGCAGTTTTTTTATAGACTGCTTTTATTTTATTTTAAAAATTTAAAAAAAAGTTACTATTAGTACTTATTGAGAAGTGATTTACATTTTTTAATTCCTCTTTATAATAGAAGTTGGTATATAGAAAAATAACATTATTTTCTGAATATTACGAGGAAGGGGTACTTTATGGAGAAGCAAAGAAAGGGGATATTTCAGCGTTTTCTCGACAGGATCGAAATAGTAGGTAATAAATTGCCGCATCCTGTTACACTATTCGCAATATTAGCGTTATTAGTAGTTGTTTTATCAGGAATTGTTTCCGCTTTCGGGATTAGTGTGGAACATCCTGGAGAAGAAAACGAAATGATTGAAGTTAAAAATTTATTAAGTGGTGAAGGAATTAAATATATACTTACCAATTTGACAGATAATTTCATTGGATTTGCTCCGCTGGGCGTTGTACTTGTCACAATGCTTGGTATCGGTCTTGCTGAGAGGACGGGCTTAATCAGTGCTTTATTGCGTGGCTTCGTTTTAGCCGTACCAAATAAATTGATTACTGCAGGCTTAGTTTTTGCGGGGATCATGTCTAGTGTTGCTTCGGATGCAGGATATGTTGTTCTGCCGCCACTAGGAGCGGTTATATTTGCAGCGCTTGGACGTCACCCGTTAGCTGGACTAGCTGCCGCATTTGCCGGGGTATCTGCTGGATTTAGTGCAAACCTATTTTTATCCGGAACAGATGCCATGTTAGGGGAATTAACCATTGATGCTGCAGCAATGATTGATTCGTCGTATGCAGACACAATGAACATTGCGATGAATTATTATTTTATTATCGCTTCTGTTTTTATCTTAACGCTTATCGGTGCGTGGGTAACCGAACGAATTGTTGAACCACGATTAGGTGAATATAAAGGAAAGTACCGTGAAAAATTAGAAGGACTTAAAAGTATTGAGAAAAAAGGATTGATTTGGGCAAGTGTTTCATTAGTTGTTACACTTATCTTAGTCGCATTGCTAATTCTTCCAACAGGTGCTCCGATGCGCGGAGAAGGTGGAGCCATTATTCAATCGCCATTTATGGATTCACTTGTACCAATTATTGCCATTGTGTTTTTGGTACCTGGCTTTGTTTACGGTAAAGTTACAAAGGTTATTCGTAATGACAAAGATGTAGCAGCTCAAATGTCTGATACGATGGCGTCAATGGGGATGTTCATTGTTCTTGCATTTACTGCTGGTCAATTTGTTGCATTTTTCAATGAGACAAACATGGGACTTGTTCTTGGTGTATATGGAGCAGAGTTTTTAGAAAGTATTAATTTAACCGGAATTCCGCTAATCTTGGTCTTTATTGTGATCGCAGCATTTATTAATTTATTTATGGGTAGTGCATCAGCAAAATGGGCAATGATGGCTCCGGTCTTCGTACCGATCATGATGCAGCTTGGTTACTCACCAGAGCTTACGCAAATGGCTTATCGGGTTGCCGATTCAACGACCAACATTATTACGCCATTAATGACATATTTTGCAATCATTATTGCTTTCGCACAAAAATATGACAAGAAAATGGGAATTGGTACGTTAATTTCAGTGATGTTCCCATATTCCATTTTCTTCTTAGTTGGCTGGACGATCTTCCTTGTTGCTTGGATGCTACTCGGAATTGACCTTGGTCCAGGATCACCTATTCTTTATCAGTAAAAAAAGAACCTTTACCTTATCGTCTTTTTAGGGTAAAGGTTCTTTTTGATTTAATTTGTACCTTTGTTTCTCCGTTGGTGGATAATATTAATTTCTGCACCTATCATTAGGGTTAATCCCGTTAAGAAGAACCAGATCATTAGGACGATGATTCCACCTAAGCTGCCATAGGTAACCGAGTAACTGCCGAAATTACTTGCATACAGGGAAAACCCTAATGATATAAGTAACCATAAAATGCTTGTAGTTAAGGCGCCCGGCATAATATGTTTCAATGGCAATTTTTTATTAGGAGCAAAGCGATAAAGCAATATTAAAAGCCCGGTAATGACAAGAATACTAATTGTCCACCTTGCTATCTGGAGTAAAACAACAAGTGAACCGCTAATACCTAAAAAAGATTTTATAAACCCTAAAATCACATTGCCAAAAACAAGCAGAAGTATCGCAACTACTAATGAAATAATCATTCCAATCGTTAACGTTAATGCGAGTAAACGGACATGGATAAAAGATCTTGTTTCATCGATTTCATATGCCTCATTGACAGCCTTAATAAAAGCGTTTATTCCACCGGAAGCGGACCATAGTGCTGCAATAATACCAAAAGTAAGCAATCCGCCCTTAGGTGTTTGAATAAGGCTGATAATATTTTCTTCGAAGATAGATGCCATTTCACTTGGCAATGTTTTATTCATGAAATCGATGGCATCGTTCGGTTCAATTTTAAAATATGGTATAATTGCGAAGCACACAATAAGTAATGGAAAGATGGATAATAGATAGTAATAGGCTTGCGCTGCTGCTAAAATAGGGACATTATCTTTTTTAAATTCTGCAAGCAGATCTTTTATGTAGTTAATGAAAGTAGACATCGATAATCCTCCTAACGATTTAGATATACCCCTCATTTGTATGATTTAATCTATTTATGGTATTCTAATTATTAGTTTCAGGTGACAAATACTGGTGGAATCATGCTATTATAAAAATATACATAGGAAAAGAGGGATATAGGTGGTTGTACTCGGAATAGGCGTCTTGATTTTTAGTATTGCGTTTGCGGTTTTAGTTGGTTACCTTTCCTATACACTGTATGCAATGACAAAGGTGATTGATGGTGTAGGTGATACGGTTGAACAATTGCCGGATCAACTGGATACGATTTTCAAGGAAACAGAGAATATACTGCATGAAAGTAACCAGACGTTAACGGATTTAAATGAAAAAATGCGTACATTGAGTCCATTATTTTATGCTGTAGAAGATGTGACTGAAGCAACTCGCGGCTTCGCCTCTTCTCTAGCGAGTAACCCAATCTTCAAAAGAAAACAAGCGTCTGGAGAAGACGCAGGAGAATCCGAAAAAAGCGCATTCCGTTCAAGATTATTTAAAAGACGGAAAAAATAAAAATCTTCCTCAACATTTGTGTTGGGGAAGATTTTTGTTATTTTTTCTTTTTTCCTTTAAGAAGATAGTAGACAAGTGCTACACCGCCGTATAAACTTTCTAAATTATTGCGGTGGATTACGTTGTTTGGATCAGATGTATTTTCCTTAAAGGCTTTACTCGCTTTTGAAAGAGAGGATGATAGCTTTTGAGATGCTTCTCCAATGTCATTCACAATGTTGAATATAGGATTTAATGTGTTTAGTTTTTCATTAACATCACTTAATGTTCCCTTTGCTGTCTTAAAGCTATCGGTTGTTTCGCTGAATACTTTATCAACATTCTCAGGAAGTTTGTCAGTCGTTCCCTTTAAGCTTTTAAGCGTTTCAGCTAAATTGTTTAAAGGTTCCATTAATAAAATGACTAGAATGAAAAATGCAATTCCAATAACAGATAATCCAATTCCTACCCACATCATATTATTTACTAGCCTCCTTTATATTTCGATTCTTATTGTTCCATATGTATTTCCACTTTATTCAAACAATTAAACTTATCTCTCCTATACTAGTATAAAATGCGTCCTTTTTGCAAATACTAGATTCCATTACATACGAATGAATATTAATCACCTAGTAGTATGGGATGGAGGATGAATAAGATGATCAAAGAAACGATGAAATATCATAAAAAAATAGACATTGTATTAGAAAATATAAACAAAGTAATGATTGGAAAGCAAGACGAAACAGTATTGAGTTTAGTCGCCTTATTAGCACAAGGACATGTTTTGTTTGAAGATGTTCCTGGTGTTGGGAAGACAATGCTTGTCCGCGCATTAGCAAAGTCATTAGATTGTGATTTTAGAAGAATTCAATTCACCCCGGATTTATTGCCTTCTGACATCACGGGGATATCGATTTATAACCCAAAAGAAATGGAATTCGAGTATAGACCAGGACCACTTCTTGGAAATGTCGTTCTTGCTGATGAAATCAATCGTTCTTCTCCAAAAACACAGTCATCCTTACTAGAAGGAATGGAAGAAAAGAGAGTTACCGTTGATGGGAATACGGTTTTGCTTCAGCGGCCTTTTTTTGTCATGGCTACCCAAAATCCAGTTGAATTTGAAGGAACGTACCCACTTCCGGAAGCACAGCTTGACCGATTTCTCCTGAAATTGAAGTTGGGCTATCCAACGCTAGAAGAGGAATTGGAAATGCTTGAGCGAACAACAAAAAATCATCCAATTGAATCCGTTCAATCAGTAATTTCCAAAGCAGAACTGATAACGCTTCAGGAAGAGGTAAAAGAAATATACATCGATCAAAGTATCCAATGGTACATTTTAAAATTGGTCTCTAGCACAAGAAATCACCATGCCATTCATTTTGGTGCCAGCCCAAGAGCTTCGATTGCATTAATGAAAGCTTCTCAGGCATTCGCATTTGTCAAAGGCCGTGATTATGTACTTCCTGATGATGTGAAATATTTAACGCCATTTGTACTTTCACATCGAATCACTCTAACACATGAGGCAACTTATGATGGGGTAGACAGAGAGCAGACTATTGTCTCTATTATTAAAAATACAAATATACCGATCCGAAGGAAGTTTAGCGGATGAAAGCATTATTTAGACTTATGGGAAACTTGCTATCTATTATTTTGCCTCTTTCTATCCTTTTTGTAGGCGCTATGTTTCAAAGTGATTTTGTGAGCGGCTTTTTATTGTTTAGTTTCCTTCCTATTGCCCTTTACCAGTTAGGAATGCTTTTTTACCGAGTGGGAGGATGGAACGTCCGTCGAATACTATCACGAAATCGTATACGGGCAGGTGAATCAATTTCAATAAAACTAAACATTCAAAGGAGAATAGGCTTCCCATTATCCTATTGTAAGATAGAAGAGGTATTTCCATTTTCCTTACAAAAGATAGATACGCGTGAAGCGAAATATCACTACTTGAATAATCCCAACCGGTTACATGTGGAGCGTACGTCAAAACGAATTGTTTTCCCGGGTTTTAAGCGAGAATTTGAAATTCCTTATGATATACAGAAACTGCCGCGAGGAATACATCAGCTACAGGCAATTCGGATTAGAACGGGGGATATGTTTGGTTTTATAAAAAAGGAGCATGTTTTTCAAGTGACCGATTCCCTCATCGTTTATCCAAATGAACGTCCTATCTGTTTACAAGAACCGAATAATACGATTGCACAAGGGTCACTATCTTCGCATGCTTTACACTTTAAAAACATCAATATAGCTTCAGGAAGTAGGGAGTATATTCCAGGAGATAAATTTTCTTGGATCGACTGGAAACAAACTGCAAGCAAAAACAAAATAATGACAAAAGAATTTGAACAAGAAAAAAGTGTAGACACTGTAGTCATTTTAGATAGTTGTTATGATCATGCAATGAACCATTTAGCTTTCGAAGCAGCAGTAGAGGTGACTACTTCGCTTATAGAGACACTGCACAGGCAGTCGGTTACTGCGGGTTTATTAACTGTTGATAAAGAAATACACTATTTTCCAAAACAGCATCATGATGTACGCAATCATCTAGCACAAATCCACCCAAATGGAAAGCGTCCTTTTGCCAATTTATTGAAAGAAGCATCAATGACAATGAAAAGTCCACCTAGTCTATGGATTGTTACGAACAATTTGAATGAAGCATTAGGACAGACACTAAAAGAATTAAAACAGCGATCAACAAGCATTGCTCTCTTTTTGGTTCAACCTTCTGCAATGATCTATCAAAGAGATTACCAACGCATTGATAGATTACATGGGTATGGGATTGAAGTTAGACTGATTTCTGAAAAACAATTAGTGAAAAACCCAATCGAGGTGAATGGAATATGAGGTTTCAAAAGCAACATAAAATGCTATGGGGCTCTACCTCTATTTTGTATGTAAGTGGTTTTTTTCTGTTTTTAGAATGGATGTATCCAATCGAAAGAATTAGTGGGAAAGGCAGTCTAACTTTATTTATAATGTATACGATGTATTGTTTTGGTATTTCTTTTTTGCGAATGCACATTGATCAGAGAGCAGAAATAAGGCGAGGAGGGCGACCAGAAAGTAGCGGATATCAACTAGAACAAGAAAATATCAACCAGATGGAGAAAATATCGACCGAAGGATGGGGATATCAACCGGGAAGCGAAGATATTGACCGGAGATCGGAAATATCAACTGGAGAGGGGAAATATCGACCGCAACGAGACGGATATCGACCAGAGCGCGGGAGCATCTACCGGAGAATCAAAACATCAACCGAAGCGGAGAAACAACCTGTTCGGAGTACACATCAATCAAGGGCCGGAAGGATCGACTGGAGCAATGGAAGTTGGCTCTTTTCTTTCTTACTTAAAGGTTTTGGTTTTCTATTTATTATCCATTGGTTATTCTTTTTAGACCAAATGTTTCTTGGTAGTTCATGGATTAACCAATTATATTCGGAGATTATCTTTAATATCCGAATGCTTTTAGACCAGCAGTGGTACGATGTAACCCCCTTGTTCCAGAATGTATTGCTGCTCGTTTTCATTTGGCTGATGAGTTATTTAATAGATTACTGGTTTGTAACCACGAAGCAGGTATACCTATTTGTTTTCATGACGTATCTGTATTTAATTGCTCTAAACGCTTTCACTGTGTATGATGCCGGGATACCAGCTATCAGAACTTTTACGATTGCGTTTATTACTTTAGGTATGGCTAATCTTGTCAAAGAAGTAGAGGGCGAATCTGCTCAGTTGTCTTGGAAGAAGAATTGGACGGTCCCACTGGTTAGTGTTGTGTTTCTGGCAGCTCTGATTGGATATGTGACACCTGTTTTTGATTCAAAGTGGACCAATCCTACCCCACTTATTGAATTTGCAGCTAAAACGATGCAAGATCCAAGTTCTACCGTACAAAAGGTTGGATACGGGGAAAACGATTCTCAACTAGGTGGTTCGTTTGTCCAAGATTACAGTACCGTTTTCACCGCAACAGATACGAAAGATCACTACTGGCGGATAGAAACAAAGGATGTTTATACGGGAAAAGGATGGAAAACGTCTACATCACATAATTATCGAACACAAAGGGAAGGGCAGATTTCTTTACGTACTTTTTCAGATAAAGTGGAAACCGAACAATCGGAAGCAACACTTGAGTTTAGTGACCATGCAATGCTCGGAAAACTCGTATACCCGTATGGTGTTAATGAGGTGAATGCAGATAAACATGTGCAATTTCAATTAGATGAAAAAACTGGAGAAATTCAATCACAAATGAATAAAAATACGAATCTGAAAAACTATAAAATCACCTATGATCACCCCTCTTTTTCGGTAGAGACATTAAGGGATGCAAGTGAAGTAGACCCGGCCGCTATTGCTGATACTTATACACAGCTTCCTTCTTCATTACCTGATCGTGTGGAAGCGTTAGCGGAAGAAATAACGGCTGCTTATCACAACCGCTATGATAAAACGCGTGCAATTGAGCAATATTTTGGGAAAAATGGTTTCGTTTATCAAACAAGCAATGTACCTGTACCAGGGGAAGATCAGGACTATGTTGATCAATTCTTATTTGATTCGAAAGAGGGGTATTGTGATAATTATTCCACTGCTATGATTGTTATGCTCAGGACACTGGATATCCCATCTAGATGGGTGAAAGGATTTACGAGTGGAGAAAGGATTAAAGAAGGATCAAATGGTAAAAATGTTTATGAAGTTACCAATGCAAATGCACACTCCTGGGTGGAAGTATATTTTCCAGAAATTGGCTGGGTTCCATTTGAACCGACACAAGGTTTTTCTAACTTATCTGATTTTCATACGACAAATGAAGATAAGGGGAAAATTAAGGAAACGTCAGATAAAGAAATAATGGAAAATCAAGCCGTTCCAGTTGATTCAAAGAGTGGAGAAAATGACAAGACAAATAAAAGAGAATCGAGTGAAAATCAAAAGAATGGAAAATCTTTCATTTTGTTTATGCTTAGTTTTGCCCTTTTATTTGTTATACTATATATAATGCGATATCGTTGGTTAACCATTTTTTTCACAATGAAATTGAAGCGAAAACAGAGTGTTAATAATTATCAGGATGCTTACCATCATTTATTAAAAATTTTGCAGCGAAAAGGGATGGGGAAACATCCCGATGAGACGCTAAGGGAATACGCAAGCAGAATTGATCGTTATTATGCCTTTAGTAATATGCGTCTCTTAACATACGGTTACGAACGAATTTTATATAATGATGAAGTGTATGTTACAAACGAAATACAACTAACGAAATTATGGAAAGATTTAATTAAATGTGTTATGGGTTGACCAGGTGTTTGTTGCTTAGTAGAATAAGAAGATAAAATTAAGCAGACGCACGAAGTTTTGCTTTTAATTAGATCGCATACTATTTTACGGCAGTTAGGGGAGAAAACATGGATAATAGTGAAATGATTTTAGTACTCGACTTTGGAAGTCAATACAACCAATTAATTACTAGACGAATTAGGGAACTTGGTGTATATAGTGAATTACACTCACATAAATTGACAGCTGAAGCGATTAAGCGCATGAACCCTAAAGGAATCATTTTCTCTGGTGGTCCTCATAGTGTTTATGATGAAAACAGCTATCGTTGTGATGAAGGCATTTTTGATCTGGACATTCCTATATTAGGTATTTGCTATGGTATGCAATTAATGGCACTGCATTTTGGCGGAAAGGTTGAAAAGGATAAACACCGTGAGTATGGAAAAGCAGACATTAATCTTAGTCATGATGCACTTCTGTTTAAAGATGCACCAAAGAATCAAGTCGTTTGGATGAGCCATGGGGATAAAGTGGTGGAGACGCCATCATCCTTCCAAATTGATGCTACAAGTCCATCTACTCCAATAGCTGCTTTCAGTCATCAAGAAAAATCACTTTTTGGTGTTCAATTCCACCCAGAAGTTCGTCATACAGAATATGGAACAAACCTGCTGAACCAATTTGTATTCGATGTATGTGGCTGTGAGGGAAATTGGACAATTGGAAATTATATCGAAATGGAAGTAAAGAAAATTCAAGATAAAGTCGGAAATCGCAAAGTATTGTGCGCTTTAAGCGGCGGTGTCGATTCATCCGTAGTTGCAGCGTTAATTCATAAAGCGATTGGAGATCAGCTCACATGTATTTTCGTTGATCATGGATTACTGCGCAAAAATGAGGCTGATGATGTCATGAAGACTTTTGCTGATGACTTTCATATGAATATCATTAAAATTGATGCACAGCAACGTTTTCTGTCTAAGTTGAAAAATGTCAGCGATCCTGAAATGAAGCGAAAAATCATTGGGAATGAATTCATTTATGTCTTTGATGATGAGGCTTCTAAGATAAAAGAGATCGATTTTCTTGCTCAAGGTACGTTATATACAGATATTATCGAAAGCGGTACGGAAACAGCCCAAACGATCAAGTCACACCATAATGTCGGCGGTCTTCCTGAAGATATGGAATTCGAGTTAATCGAACCTCTTAATGCTTTATTTAAAGATGAAGTACGTGAACTAGGTACACAATTAGGTATTCCTGATCATATCGTATGGCGTCAGCCGTTTCCTGGACCAGGTTTAGCTATCCGAGTGCTCGGTGAAGTAACAGAAGAAAAATTAAAAATTGTTCGTGAATCGGATGCTATTTTGCGTGAAGAGATCGCAAAAGCTGGATTAGAACGTGATATCTGGCAGTATTTTACTGTTCTTCCAAATATCCGAAGTGTGGGCGTGATGGGGGATTCCAGAACATATGATTACACAATTGGAATTCGTGCAGTTACATCTGTCGATGGAATGACTTCTGATTGGGCGCGAATCCCTTGGGATGTTTTAGAGAAGATTTCTACACGTCTTGTAAATGATGTTGAACATATTAATCGTGTTGTTTATGATGTTACAAGTAAGCCACCAGCAACAATTGAGTGGGAATAAGACTGGATTAAAATCAACTTTATGAAAAAAATGAATAAAACAGTTTGCGTATAATTTAGGGGATAAGGCCCAAAGTTTCTACCAGACTACCGTAAATGGTCTGACTACGCAGGTAAATGTAATTACATCTATTTATTGAATTACTTTTTCTTGTCTTGTTTACGGTAGCACCCTTGGTTACTATCCAGGGGTGTTTTTTTCCTGTGTGGGAAAAATTGGGTCATACGAGGAGGAACAATGCAATGAAAAAGTTTTTTCAATTTGAAGAATTGGGAACGAATTATAAAACCGAATTTATTGCCGGTTTAACAACGTTTCTTGCTATGGCGTATGTTTTATTCGTTATTCCAGCAACGTTAGCTCTGGTAGGAGTTGAGGAACTACCAGAAGGAGTTACAAGAATAGATCAAGGTGCCGTATTTACTGCAACAGCAATAGCAGCTGCAATTGGTTCGTTATTTATGGGGCTTATTGCAAAATATCCAATTGTTTTAGCACCCGGGATGGGGTTGAATGCTTTTTTTGCCTATACGGTAATGCTGGGGTATGAAATTCCGTGGGAAACAGCTTTATCCGGTGCACTAGTATCAGGACTAATTTTTATTGTTTTAACGTTAACCGGGCTCCGCGAAAAAATAATTAATGCAATCCCTGCAAATTTGAAAATGGCTGTCGGAGCTGGGATAGGTTTATATATTGCGTTTATTGGATTCCAAAATGCTGGGATTATCGTTGGCGATGAAGCAACATTAGTAGGCATAGGTGACTTAACGTCTCCGCCTGTATTACTAGCGATCTTCGGAATTATCGTTTCTGTCATTTTGCTGACTTTAAATATAAAAGGGGGCATATTTTATGGCATGGTCATGACTGCGATTATCGGAATTATGGTCGGACTTATTGATGCCCCAAATGGAATCGGAGAAATTGTAGGGGAAGTACCTAGTTTAGCACCAACGTTTGGACAAGCTTTCGTTCATTTCGGTGATATTTTTACAATTGAAATGCTAGTTGTTATTTTAACTTTTTTATTTGTTGACTTCTTTGATACTGCTGGAACATTAGTGGCTGTAGCAACACAAGCGGGCTTGATGAAGGATAATAAACTACCTCGAGCAGGAAAGGCTTTATTCGCTGATTCTGCGGCAACGGTGGCGGGATCTATCTTAGGAACGTCAACAACTACTTCCTATATTGAATCCACTGCAGGGGTTGGAGCAGGAGGCCGTACTGGTTTTACAGCGGTTGTTGCAGCAGGGTTCTTTATCTTGTCCTTATTCTTTTCTCCTTTACTAAGTGTGATCACTTCAGAAGTAACAGCACCAGCCTTAATCATTGTTGGAGTTCTCATGTCCTCCTCTTTAAAAAATATTGAGTGGGATCATTTTGAAGTTGCAGTTCCAGCCTTTTTTACAATTATTACGATGCCGCTTACGTATAGTATTGCGACAGGGATTGCGATTGGCTTTATCTTTTATCCGATCACAATGATTTTAAAAGGCCGTTCGAAAGAAATTAATGGAATCATGTATATATTATTTTTGATCTTTCTCCTTTATTTTATTTTCTTAAGTTAACTAAAAATAAAAAAGTGGCTATAAAGACTTCTGCAAGCTCGAAGTTCTTTATAGCCATTTTATTTTACTCAGTCTTGCGGACTGGGCTGCTTTTGCCATAAGGAAGTAGATGATAAGCCATTAAACATATTGTTCCAACTAAAGATAAGACTCCCATATAGAAATATAAGGTCCCTCCGCTAAACATATCCATAATTGCTCCGCCAGCGAGGGATCCAACAATGCCTGATACCCCGAAAAACACAGCGTAAAAGACGAGGTGTCCAGTTGCTGTCAAATCTTTTGGGATAAGACGAGTGACATAATCAAATGCTGCTAAATAGAAAGTGCCAAAAGTTAACCCGTGGAGTACTTGAAGTGCAATGATATACATTGGATCATCTGCACCAGCATAAAGAAACCAACGTATACTGTATAGTACTCCAGCCACAATAACGAAAATTAATGGGTGATATTTCCGGAACCAGAATCCGGCAAAGGCAAAAACTGCCCCTTCACTAGCAACACCAATAAACCAGGCTAACCCAACCCAACTTTCACTTCCACCAAGTTCAGTTATATATAGACCAATAAAACTATCATTTGCGCGATGTGAAATCGTTAAAAAGATCATAAGAAATAGGAAAATAACGAATGATTTGTTTTTAAATAGCTTATTAACGTCCTTTAATTGAATTGGATCTGATTCCACTTTTACATCTTTTAACTTAATTGCAACAATGAGTGCAATCGTTCCAAAGAATAAATAGGGGTAAATCATGTATTGCACACCAATTCTTGAGAGGATTTCCCCGATAATGAGGGCTGAGGTGGCAAATCCAATTGATCCCCACGTTCGTATCGTTCCAAAGGAGACTTGTAATTCATTGGCTCGTCGTTGAGCTAAACTATCTCCAAGACCGCCTATTGGTGTTGTAAAGAAATAAAAAATGGCTCCCATTAGGATAATCGAAAGCAATGTATTCATTTGGAAAAAGAGAATGCTGCTAATTAGCAAACCGCCAATACAGACTAAAAGAACCCGCTTTACTGTTTTATGTTTATCACTCATATAGCCCCAAAAAGGTTGTGCAAAAATAGAGGCTAACGGGCCAACCGCCAGTACCCAGCCTATCTCTGTTCCATTCAAGCCTTTATAACGTAAATATAACGGTAGGAAACTAAGTATAATCGTGTTTGTTGCATGGAAACTGAACAATAACATTTTTAATGGTACTAATGATTCATGTTTTGACAAAAAATTCGCTCCTTACGCATACGTTCTAACTGTATCTACATTAATTACCCCATATATCTTGAATAAACTTATCCCTGCCTGATTTTTCCCGGTCCTCTTTATAGACCTTCTCATTCTTTTTATAAAAATCCTGATGTTCGTCTTCTGCAGGATAAAATATCTTTTCAGGTAAAATTTTAGTGACGATTGGTTTTGAAAATTTCCCGCTTTGTTCTAATTCTTTTTTGGATGCTTCTGCTATTTTTCTCATTTCTTCATTATGATAAAATATTGCTGTCCGATACGAATCCCCGCGATCATGAAATTGTCCGCCGTCATCTGTAGGATCGATCTGACGCCAATACACTTGAAGAATTTCTTTATAAGAAATAATAGCAGGGTCATACGTTATTTCTACTGCTTCATAATGTCCTGTTCTCCCACTTTTGACATCCTCGTAGGAAGGATGCTCGACATGTCCGTTTGTATAGCCGGATATAACATGATGAATCCCATTCCATTGATCAAACGGTTTGACCATACACCAGAAACAGCCTCCAGCGAATATCGCTTTATGTAATTTCATATCTCTTAACCTCCAGCGAATCGATACTGCTTACAAAAATGTGCTAAATCGAGTAAAATATAGTTAATTATCCAATTAACTATATCATAGACAGGGGGTTGATGACATGAACGAAGAGCCATTTGTACACAAAATTTTTACTGGTAAAGCAAAAAAACTGGGGGATCCAAATGCAAGTGACCCAATGGATAAACCATGGGAAACAGGAATATTTAAAACAGAAACCACTAGACAACTTTGGCTAGGAAAAACAGGATTGTCTAATGATGAAGTAGGCGACAAAAAACGCCATGGAGGTCCTGAAAAGGCTTTATTTGCTTACCCTATTAAACATTATACATTCTGGAGAGAAGACCTCGCATTAGCATCGATCGATATCGGAGGAATGGGAGAAAACCTTGCTGTACTTGAAATGGATGAATATACGGTATACATTGGTGATACGTATAAGTTTGGTGATGCTGTAATCCAGGTTTCACAGCCGCGTCAACCGTGTTGGAGACCAGCACGCAGATACCGTAAAAAAGATTTTGCACTCGATATTCAAAAAACCGGAAAAACCGGTTGGTATTATCGAGTCCTACAAGAGGGGTATGTCCAGCCGGAATTGGATCTAGAATTAATCGAACGCCCATACCCGCAATGGTCGATAGCCGCTGCTAATGAAGTGATGCATGTATATAAAAAAGATCTTCGCCTAGCCGATGAATTAGCATCCTGTGAACTGCTTGCTGAAAACTGGAAAAAAACCTTGCGGAAAAGGTTGCGTGGTCAGGAGTCCTCTGTGCGTAGACGGGTATATGGACCAAATAACGAATAAATACTTTGGAATGATTCAAGCAAAAAAGGGTTATGAATGTAACCCATATGTGGAAACATTAACGTGTGAATTAAAATTTTGTCCTCTGCACATAAATGAGAAAGAAGTTATAAGAAAAAAGGTGGTATTGTTTTGCTTAGCAATGCATATGTAATGGTCGCCATTATTTTAATAATTAATATCGTATATGTAACATTTTCAACGATGCGTATGATTTTAACATTGAAAGGCCGGCGCTACTTGGCTGCATTTGTGAGTATGTTTGAAATTGTAATGTATGTACTAGGACTTGGTCTGGTGCTTGATAACTTAAATGAAATTCAAAACATCATTGCATATGCAGTCGGCTTTGCTATTGGTGTAATTGTAGGGACAAAAATTGAAGAAAAGCTCGCACTTGGGTACATAACGGTAAATGTTATATCCTCTTACCCAGATATTGAATTCACACGAAAATTGCGCGATAAAGGCTACGGAGTAACAAGCTGGTATGCTTATGGAATGGAAGGCGACAGATTATCCATGCAAATTTTAACACCAAGAAAATATGAATTGAAACTTTATGAGACAATAAAACATTTGGATCCGAAAGCTTTCATTATTTCTTATGAACCGAAGCAAATTCATGGGGGATTTTGGGTAAAGCAAGTGCGAAAGGGAAAATTATTGAATAATAAAGGAACTAGCAAATCCAGTGATAAAAAATAGTTTGGTACATGAAAATGTTTAGAAAAAGTGAAATAAGCTGTCATCCTCGACAGTCTATTTCACTTTTTTTGCTCTTTACTCAATGCTTTATAAAAAGAAATTATCATTAGAAACATGATGATTGAAAATGGAAATGCAGCAGATATCAAAGCATTTTGTAAAGCTTGCAAACCACCTGTATAAAGTAGAACGGCAGCTATTGTAGACTGGGCAAAGCCCCATACGAATTTGATTGTTGTTGAGGGAGATAAGGAACCGTTTGTCGTTTGCATACCTAACACGAAAGTAGCAGAATCTGCCGACGTAATAAAAAACGTTCCAATTAACATGAGACCGAGTATCGATAAAACGACACCAAACGGAAAATGATCAAACATACCAAATAGTGCCTGTTCATCCGGTAGGCCTGCAATATCTGCACCACTATTTTGCGCCTTAACCCCCGACATTCCAAACGTTGAGAACCACAAAAGACTAACAACCGTTGGAACGATAAGGATTCCAGATAAAAATTCTCTAATCGTTCTCCCCTTTGATACCCGGGCTATAAATATACCAACAAATGGAGCCCATGCAATCCACCAGGCCCAAAAGAAAATGGTCCAGTCTCTAACCCACTGGATCCCTTCGCTATCATTTGGTGCGATTCGAAAACTTTCGACTGGAAGTTTTTGAATGTATTCCCCCATCGAGTTAGTAAAGGAGTTCAAAATATATTGGGTTGGCCCTAAAATTAATGTAGCGATAAATAAGAGCCCCGCTAATGACATATTCGTATTGCTTAAATATTTTATTCCTTTACCAAGACCTGTATAGGCAGAGATCATGAATAAAACAGTTACAGCAAGGATGATGAGTAGCTGGACCCAAAATTCATTGCCAATTCCCAGCAAATAAGAGAGACCGCCATTAATTTGTGTAGCTCCGAATCCGAGTGTAGTAGCTACACCAACAATCGTTGCCATTACGGCAATAATGTCAACGAGTAATCCCCAGAATGTATTCATTTTGTCACCAAATAGAGGTTCGAGTGTTTTACTGATTAACCCTGGTTTTCCATGTCGAAATGTAAAATAAGCAAGTACCAGGGCAATCGAACCATATATTGCCCATGCATGAATGCCATAATGGAAGAAAGTAACCCTTAGTGCATCCTCTAGCGCCTCTTTTGTGCCAGGTTCGGCCATGGGAGGTGTTTTTATATAGTGAGAGACTGGGGAGGCTACCCCATAAAACACTAGTCCAATTCCCATACCAGCGCTAAAGAGCATGGCAATCCAAGTCGGATAGCTGAACTCTGGTTTGTCACGAGGTTTACCAAGTTTTATTTTTCCATATGGGCTAAAAATTAAAAAGATACAAAACACCACAAAAAATGTAACAAGTAATAAATAATACCAGCCGAAACGAACTGAAATATAATTCATCACCGTATTTGTAATGTTTTCAAAGCCTACGGGCGAAAGTGCTCCCCATAAAGAAATGATAAATGTAATGCTTAGTGTGATCCAAAAAACGGAAGTTGCTTTTTTCATTTCATTCCCCTTTCTATATTCTCAGCGTATTGTTAGTTTGACTTAAATAAAGCGTTTTATTCCGTGAAAATGAAAGTAGATGCCGCAGCGTGTCGTGTACATGAGTAAAAACCGAACATTTAGTATTAACGTTAAATAAATGTTCGATATTTAATTGACAAGCCCCTTTGTTTTTTGCTATTCTTAACGTAGAATTAAATACGGTTCCTCATATATTTTTGGGAATAAGGCCCAAATGTTTCTACTCAGCACCGTAAATGCTGAACTATGAGGGAAGGTGAGTCATTGCCTTATGCAATGATCTAATCGTTGTGCGCGTATCTATTCATCTTCTCTCATTTGAAATGGAGAAAATGGATAGATTTTTTATTTAGATAGGTTAATCAACTAAAAAGAAAGAGGGATTTTATGACAGCGGTTGGTGTGATTATGGGCAGTATTTCAGACTGGGAGACGATGCAACATACTTGTGCAGTCCTTGAAGAGTTAGAGATTCCATTTGAAAAAGATGTAATCTCAGCACATCGCACACCTGATGAGATGTTTAAGTATGCAAAGTCAGCGCGTGAACGTGGATTTAAAGTGATTATTGCAGGTGCCGGTGGTGCAGCGCATTTGCCAGGTATGGTTGCTTCACAGACAACACTTCCTGTTATTGGTGTTCCAATACAAAGTAAAGCATTAAACGGAATGGATTCTTTGCTTTCCATCGTACAAATGCCAGGTGGTGTACCGACCGCAACAATGGCAATTGGAAAAGCCGGTGCTACAAATGCAGGAATATTTGCTGCACAAATCATTAGCGCCTTTGATAAAGATGCTGCAGAAAGATTAACGGAATATCGAAAAAAGATGCAAATCAAAGTAGAAGAAATGAGGGAGGACCTTGCAAAAGAATAACCAAGGATCAAAAGTTATCCTTCCGCCAGGTACAATCGGTATTATTGGCGGTGGACAGCTCGGCCGGATGATGGCCGTAGCTGCAAAGCAAATGGGCTATCAAATTGTTGTACTTGATCCAACTCCAAATTGCCCAACCGCTCAACTAGCAGATCAGCAAATAACTGCAGCATATGACGATATGGATGCGATCAAGCAGTTAGCAGAATGTAGTGATGTTGTGACGTATGAATTTGAAAATGTTGATCTTGAGGCAGCAGCTTACATGGAACAACAAGGAAAACTGCCTCAAGGTGCTTTTGCTCTAGAAGTAACACAGAATCGTGAAAGAGAAAAAAAGATAATGAGAGAAGCAGATTTACCTATTCCGAACTTTTCTATCGTAACAAATGGCAGAGCTTGTGAAGATGCATTAAAACACATTTCTTTTCCATCGGTCATTAAAACATGCAGCGGCGGTTATGACGGAAAAGGACAAATAAAGATACGGGCAGAAGAAGATGCAAAAGAAGCCATCCACTTTGCGGAGCAAAATGAACACTGCATTATCGAAGAATGGGTTTCGTTTGATAAAGAGATATCCGTTATATTTACCCGATCACAATCTGGAGAAATAACATTTTTCCCTATTGCAGAGAATGACCATAAGGAACATATTCTTTATCAAACTACAGTACCGGCGTCTGTTAGCGAGATAGTGAAAGAAAAAGCAATTCATGCTGCAGGTGTCTTAGCAAATCAAATGAATATCGTTGGTACATTTGCAATTGAGATGTTTGTAAAGGATGAAACAGTGTATCTAAATGAGATGGCACCACGCCCTCATAACTCAGGCCATTATTCGATAGAAGCGTGTAATATTTCGCAATTCACCCAGCATATTCGTGCAATTTGCGGATTACCACTAATGTCAGTAAAACTCTTACAACCCGCTTCCATGATCAATATTTTAGGAGAGGATTTACAAGCAATTTTACAAGCAATGCGAAAATCTCCTGAAGGTTTCATTCATTTGTACGGTAAAGATGAAGCGAAAGAAAAACGTAAAATGGGGCATGTCACATTTATTGCAGAAACCACAAAAAAATTACAGCAAGTAATAAGCAATTTTGAAGAAATGGTGCAGTGATTGATACAAAAGCAGAATTTGAAAACGGTGAAAAATGAAGGAGATGTGTTTATAATGACAGCGCACAATATGAAACCTGAGCAAATTGAAAATGAACAATTATATAAGAACATGGGCTTAAGTGAAAAAGAATATCAAATGATTAAAAACATTTTAAAACGCCGTCCGAACTATACGGAAACAGGTATCTTTTCAGCGATGTGGTCGGAACATTGCAGTTATAAAACATCAAAACCTTTATTAAAAAAGTTTCCTACAAAAGGAACTCATGTTATCCAAGGCCCTGGTGAAGGTGCAGGGGTTGTTGATATTGGCGATAATCAAGCTGTTGTTTTTAAACTCGAAAGTCATAACAGCCCTTCTGCTGTTGAACCGTTCGAAGGTGCTGCGACCGGTGTCGGAGGCATTGTGCGCGACGTTTTTTCAATGGGAGCAAAGCCTATTGCATTAATGAATTCACTAAGATTTGGCAATTTAACGACGGAGCGGACACGCCATTTAGTAACAGAGGTGGCACGTGGAATTGCTCACTATGGAAATACATTAGAAGTTCCTACCGTTGGCGGAGAAGTACAATTCGATGATTGTTATGAGGAAAATCCGCTTGTGAATGCGATGTGTATTGGACTCATTAACCATCAAGATATTCAAAAAGGTGTTGCATCTGGAGTTGGAAATACGGTGATTTATGCCGGAAGAGATACTGGCAGAGATGGGATTCATGGGGCAACATTTTCTTCAGGTGAACGTGAAGAATCTGAAGAGAATAAATCAGCAGTAGCACTAGGGGATCCGCATATAGAGAAAAGACTAATTGATGCTTGTTTAGAAGTGATTCAATCCGATGCATTAGTGGGTATGCAAGACATGGGCGCAGCAGGACTAACTTCTTCTGCTAGTGAAATGGCAAGTGCAGCAGGGACAGGCATTGAAATGGATCTTGATTTAGTTCCATTGCGAAAAAAGAATATGGATGCTTACGAAATTATGTTATCGGAATCACAAGAGCGTATGTTGCTTGTGGTAGCTAAAGGACGCGAACAAGAGGTTATAGACCTTTTTACGAAGCATGATATCGAAGCGGCAGCAATTGGTGAAGTAATTGAAGAGAAAAGATTTCGGATTAAGCACCATGATCAGGTAGTAGCTGATGTACCGGTTGATGCACTAGCTGAAGAGGCACCAGTTTACCACATGCCTTCGAAAGTAGCTGATTATTACAGCCAGTTTCAAGAGTTGGAAACGGACATACCCCTAGTAGAAAATCATGCGGAAGTTTTAAAACAAATGCTTAAACAGCCAACGATTGCAAGCAAAGAGTGGGTGTATAACCAATTTGATTCAACTGCGCAAGGGAATACAATTAAGTCTCCAGGTTCAGATGCAGCAGTTGTGCGCATCGATGGAGCGGACAAATCGATTGCGATCACTACAGACTGTAATTCTCGCTATATTTATCTGGATCCTGAAACAGGTGGAAAAATTGCTGTTGCAGAAGCGGCTCGTAATCTTGTTTGCTCTGGTGCAAAGCCTTTAGCTTTAACAGATGGATTAAATTACGGAAATCCAACGAATCCAGAAGTATTTTGGCAAATGGAAAAAAGTATAGAAGGTATTAGCGATGCATGCTTAGCACTGGATACACCTGTTATCAGCGGGAATGTTTCGATGTATAATCAGTCCAAAGGAAAAGCAATCTTCCCAACACCAATTATTGGAATGGTGGGATTGCATGCGTCTTTGGAACATATTACACCAAGTTCTTTTCAAGAAGCTGGAGATGTCATTTATTTAATTGGTGAGACGAGGGCAGAATTCGGAGGCAGTGAACTCCAAAATTTAATCGATGGTTCTTATAAGGGGAAAGCTCCGACCATTGATCTGCAAACAGAGGCGAAAATTCAAAACCAATTACTCAGGGCAATTCAAGAAGGAATCATTCAATCTGCACATGATATAGCTGAAGGCGGGCTAGCGATTGCACTTGCAGAAAGTGTGTTTAACAAAAAAGAATTAGGATTTGAAGTAGAAATAGGTATGGATTTAACTATCGCCATGTTTAGTGAGTCACAGTCACGGTTTATCATAACCGTCAAACAGGAAGATACCCAAAAGTTTGAAGAAAGGATAAACCATGCACAACGGATTGGCTATGTAACAAAGGATAATCAATATGTAATAAAAGCAAACAACGCGAACGTTATTCAGGAAGAAGTAAAAGAACTCAGCAAAATTTGGAAAGCGTCTATCCCGAATTTGCTGAAATCTAACGAATAAATGGAGAGTGCGGAATGTTTGGAATTTGGGGGCATCATAAGGCGGCGGAAATTACGTATTATGGACTGCATGCATTACAGCACCGTGGGCAGGATGGAGCTGGTGTTGCAGTAAGCGATGGAAGTACTTTGAAACTTCATAGAGGATTAGATTTAGTTAATGATGTGTTTAAAGATGCATCGTTTCCTGAACTAAACGGACATGCAGCAATTGGGCATGTTCGCTATGGCAAAAAGGCGGAAGACGAAATAGATAGTGTGCAACCACTTCTATTTCGCTCCCAAACAGGAAGCATGGCATTAGCGCTTGTTGGAAGCATCATGAATGCGTATGAACTAAAGGGAGAGCTGGAGGAAGATGGGAGTATTTTACAAACCTCATCGGATACAGAAATACTTGCTCATCTCATTAAAAGGAGCAAAAAAGAAACAACAGAGGAAGCTATTATCGAAGCTTTACAGAAAGTAACTGGTGCTTATGCCTTTTTAATGTTAAAAGAAGACCGAATGTATGTAGCACTTGATCCAAAAGGGATCCGTCCGTTATCCATCGGCAAATTAGGCAGCGGGTATGTTATTGCATCAGAAACTTGTGCATTTGATCTTATAGGTGCCAGTTTCGAACGAGAAGTTTCACCCGGTGAACTCTTAACAATAAATAATACTGGGGTAACATCCACCTATTTTTCTTCAGGGGAAACCCGCAGAATATGTGGGATGGAATATGTTTATTTATCGAGACCCGATAGTGATCTAAATTATGTAAATGTTCATACTTCCAGGAAAGAAATGGGAATAGAACTGGCAAAAGAAGCACCTGCCGAAGCAGATGTGGTTACAGGTGTACCAGATTCCAGTATATCAGCTGCAATCGGCTATGCTGAACAAAGCGGGATACCTTATGAAATGGGTGTCATTAAAAATAGATATATAGGCAGAACGTTTATTCAACCTTCCCAGGAATTGCGTGAGCAGGGTGTAAAGATGAAACTTTCCCCTGTAAGAGGGATTGTGGAAGGGAAACGGGTTGTCATGATTGATGATTCTATTGTCAGAGGGACAACTTCAAGAAGGATTGTCAAAATGATCAAAGATGCGGGTGCGAAAGAAGTTCATGTACGTATTGCTTCACCGCCTATCGAAAGCCCATGCTATTATGGCATTGATATGTCAACAAGAGAAGAACTCATTGCTGCGAATTATTCCGTTGATGAGATATGCAAACAGATCGGAGCAGATAGTGTAGCTTACTTATCTACCAAAGGGTTAGAAAAAGCAATTATTAAAAAACGCACTGCAAGTCAAGGAATTTGCAATGCATGCATGACAGGAAATTACCCTGTTCTTCATCAAAAAGAAAAAAATAAGTCATGTATGCAATCTTAACAAAATGCTGGAGGATGTGCTGAAATGTCAGATGTTTATAAAAATGCAGGTGTCGATGTCGAAAAAGGTTATGAAGCTGTTGAGAGGATGAAAAAGCATATTGCCAAAACAACACGTTCAGAAGTACTTGGAGGAATTGGCGCCTTTGGCGGATTATTTGAATTAACATCTTTGAAATATGAGGAACCAGTCCTCGTTTCGGGAACAGATGGCGTGGGAACGAAGTTAAAGCTTGCTTTTCAATTAAATCGCCATCATACAATTGGAATTGATTTAGTGGCTATGTGTGTAAATGATGTTGTTGCTCAAGGAGCTAAGCCTTTATTTTTCCTTGATTATATCGGCTGTGGACAAAATGATCCTGCTGTCATTGAACAAATCGTTGCTGGTGTTTCTGAAGGGTGTATAGAAGCCGGAGCAGCTTTAATCGGTGGAGAAACCGCAGAAATGCCTAGCATGTACGCGGATAATGAATATGATTTAGCAGGATTTACAGTCGGTATTGCTGAAAAATCGAAGCTGATAACAGGTGAATCTATCGAAGCAGGTGACGTGATCATTGGCCTTCCTTCCAGTGGTATCCACTCCAATGGTTATTCACTAGTACGGAAAATAATAGAGGATCTCGATTTATCTAAAGTTTATGATGGATTTACAAAGACGTTAGGCGAGATTCTGTTAACCCCGACCAAAATATATGCAAAGCAAATACAATCTGTTACAGAAAAAATAACGGTCAAAGGGATTTCTCATATAACTGGAGGGGGCTTTTATGAAAATTTCCCACGCATGCTTCCGGAAGGATTAGGAGTGGAACTAGATAGAACTAGCTGGAATGTTCCTGAAATTTTCACCTTCTTACAGGGAAAGGGGAATATTTCAGATCAAGATATGTATGGCGTTTTTAACATGGGAATTGGTATGGCAATTGTTGTGGCAGAGTCCAATGTGGCAAGCGCCCTGTCCATTTTAAAGAAAAAAGGAGAAGAAGCAGCGGTTATTGGAACAGTGACAGCAAATGAAGGAGTGCATTTTACTCATGCGTAAAAAAGCAGCTGTATTTGCTTCTGGCACGGGAAGTAATTTCGAAGCAATCATAAATAAAGCAGATCTTGCTTGCGATATTGTTCTATTAGTTTGTGATAAACCTGGTGCAGTTGTTGTGGACAAAGCAAATCTTAGAGGGATTTCGACATTTGTATGTCAGCCAAAGGAATTTCATTCGAAAGAAGCTTATGAAAAACAAATAGTAGAAAAACTGCAAGAAGCAAAGGTTGAATGGATCTTTTTGGCTGGTTATATGCGCATTGTAGGGCCAACCCTTTTAAATGTTTTTGAAGGTAGAATGATCAACATTCATCCATCCCTACTTCCGAAATTTCCAGGTAAAGATGCAATCGAACGCGCGTATCAAGCCGGAGTAGACAAGACGGGTGTCACTGTTCATTTTGTAGATAAAGGTGTTG
The DNA here is from genome assembly GCF_017874635.1 of Virgibacillus alimentarius. Classification (NCBI taxonomy): domain Bacteria; kingdom Bacillati; phylum Bacillota; class Bacilli; order Caryophanales; family Bacillaceae; genus Virgibacillus; species Virgibacillus alimentarius. The sequence continues at coordinate 29,414 of NZ_JAGIKX010000012.1, read as the reverse complement.
ACACCGGACCGATTATCGCTCAGCGAGAAGTACCAGTTTTACAGGGTGATACAAAAGAGACATTAAAACAAAGAATCCAGCAAACAGAGCATCAATTATATCCGGAAGTAGTTAAGCAGCTTATTTTAAAAAAGTAATCAAATAGTGAGGAGTTTTTTCATGACAAAGCGAGCACTAATTAGTGTGTCTAATAAAGAAAACATCGAAACGTTTGCTAAAGGTCTTGTTGATTTAGGATATGAAATTATTTCAACTGGCGGTACACTAAAAAAGATACAACAGGCAAATATCCCAGTTAAAGCAGTAGAGGCAGTAACAGATTTTCCTGAGATACTGGATGGGCGAGTGAAGACTTTACATCCGTTTATTCACGGGGCTTTATTAGCTGACATGGAGAATCCGTCCCATAAAGAACAACTGAAAAATCATAAAATTGATCCGATCGAAATAGTAGTTGTCAATTTATATCCATTTAAGCAAACACTAGCTAAAGAAGGTGTTTCTGAAGCGGAAATTATTGAAAATATTGATATTGGCGGTCCGACGATGTTACGTGCAGCTGCGAAAAACTTTAAAAATATTACTGTAGTTGTTGATCCGTCTGACTATGAGCAAGTATTAAAAGGTATCGAGAAAAATGAATTAACTGTTGAAAAACGCAAGGAGCTAGCATCAAAGGTATTCAGACATACGGCAAACTATGATGCCATGATCGCGGGATACTTTACAGAAGACTCTGGGATGACCTTCCCTAAAACGTATACACCTACATTTGAAAGAGTTCAAACACTTCGCTACGGAGAGAATCCACATCAGGAGGCAGCTTTCTACCGGGACGTGAAAAGTTCAGGGATGAGCCTGGCGACAGCGGAGCAACTCCATGGAAAAGAACTCTCCTTTAATAATATTCAAGACGCAAGTGCAGCACTTGAAATGATAGCTGAGTATAATGAGCCTGCTGCTGTAGCAGTTAAGCATATGAATCCGTGTGGTATTGGTGTGTCAACAAATATATCGAGTGCATTTGCTAAAGCCTATGAAGCAGATTCTACATCGATTTTTGGCGGGATTGTCACTTGTAATAGAGAAATAGATGTGGAAACAGCACAGCAGTTAAGTGAAATCTTTCTAGAAATCGTGATTGCACCAAGTTTTACGGATGACGCATTAGAAATTTTAACGAAAAAGAAAAATATTCGCTTGTTAAAACTGCCAATGGATCATACGGAAAAAAAATCAAAGCGCATTTCTACGGTAAAAGGCGGAATTTTGCTGCAAGATAGGGATACCGGAGAATTGACGACTGATCAATTATCTTATCCTACAAAACGTCAGCCAACAGAAAAAGAGTTAAACGACCTATTTTTTGCTTGGAAAGCAGTAAAACACGTGAAATCCAATGCGATTGTTCTAGCAAAGGATAAGCAAACAATTGGTGTTGGCGCAGGCCAGATGAACCGAATTGGTGCGGCAAATATTGCCATTGAACAAGCGAAACAAAAAGCACAAGGATCTGTACTTGCATCTGATGCATTCTTCCCAATGCCGGATACGGTCGAAGCTGCTGCTGAAGCTGGTATTACGGCAATCATTCAGCCTGGTGGATCAAAACGGGATCAAGATTCAATTGATGTATGTGATAAGCATGGAATAGCGATGGTTTATACAGGTATGCGTCATTTCAAACATTAAAAATAAAGGGTGTTTATTCAAATGAATGTATTAGTTGTGGGACGTGGCGGACGTGAACATAGCATAATCATGAAGCTCAAGGAGAGCGAGGAGATTACCGGTTTATATGCTGCCCCGGGGAATGGAGGTATCGCTAAACAAGCTACATGTGTACCTATCGATGAAATGGATTTTGATGGATTAATAGCATTCGCTAAAGAAAGTCAGATAGATTTAACCATCGTTGGACCTGAAGCACCTTTAAATGCTGGTATAGCAAACCGATTTCAAGAAAACAGGCTAGCTATTTTTGCCCCAACAAAAGAAGCTGCTTTGCTTGAAGGAAGTAAAGACTTCGCTAAAAAGTTTATGAAAAAATATAATATCCCAACAGCAGAACATACAACCTTCACTGATCCAAATGAGGCAAAAGCATATATTGAGAAAAAAGGTGCACCTATCGTTATTAAAGCGGATGGATTAGCAGCAGGTAAAGGCGTTGTTGTGGCTGAAACAATTGAGGAAGCATTAAAGGCGATCGATGATATGCTCATTGCAAAAGTCTTTTCCCAGAAAGGTGAAACACCAAAGGTCGTTATAGAAGAATTTTTGGAAGGAAAAGAATTTTCGTTAATGGCATTTGTTCATGAATATAATGTTTATCCAATGGTAACAGCAAGAGACCATAAACGCGCTTATGATAACGACCAGGGTCCAAATACTGGAGGCATGGGCGCCTATGCTCCGGTTTCTGATGTATCTACGAGAGATTTAGCATTTACTTGTGAAGCAATTATGCAGAAAACAGCTAATGGGATGATGGAAGAAGGGCGGAATTTTACAGGAATCCTTTATGCAGGCTTGATTATGACGGAAGATGGGCCAAAGGTAATTGAATTTAATACACGTTTTGGTGATCCCGAAACACAAGTCGTATTACCTTTATTAGAAAATGACCTCTTGCAGGTATTTCTCGATGTTTTGGCCGGAAAAGATCCAAGCTTAGAATGGAAAGACGGGGTTTGTGCAGGAGTTGTTGTCGCCTCGAAGGGTTACCCACAAGCTTGTGAGAAAGATGTTTTACTTCCGGAAATCAATGTATGTAAAGACTCCTTTGTTATTCACGCAGGGACAAAACAAGTGGAAGGAAGTTACCGGTCCAATGGTGGAAGAGTTCTATTAGTTGGCGCAAATGGAGGTTCCCTGCAAACTGCTACCGCTGCAGTGTACGAAACACTACAGCCACTGGAACAAGCGGAAGGATTTTATTATCGAAAAGATATAGGCAAAAATTAAACTCAATACGTAGGATCAATCGAGGCATGCTAGAAAAAGGGCATGCTTTTTTTCTTTGTTAAAACTGTTTCATGAAACATGTCGCTTCTTGACAAAGCAAATACTTCTACTGTGTCATTAGAACAAAACAAACTTTAGGAAAAGAGCAGTGTAAAAAGGTGTGTCACAAAAAATTCATCTTTTTTAAAAGGAAACTTTAGTGTGTGAAAGTAAAATATGATAAGATGAAGGAAATAGTAGTTAAATAAATGGAGAGTTGTTTTTATGTTAGAAAATGGACATTACTGGAGAAACCGCGAAAGACGAGAACATGTAGCCGTTATTGAAGGAGAAGTTTCACCAACATTGGTACTAAAAAATGGCACATATTTTAATGGTTATACAAAAGAATGGCTAAATAAAAATATATGGATTTTGAACGATCGAATTGTTTATGTTGGAGATAAGTTACCAGAACAATACAATGAGGAAACAGAAATAGTGGATTGTACCGGACAATTTTTGGTCCCTGGCTACATTGAACCACATGCACATCCAAGCCAGTTATATAATCCAGAAAACCTAGCAAACCATGTAGCGAAGTTCGGGACAACAACACTGATTAACGACAATTTAACATGGCTTTTTTTATTAGAGAGAAAGAAAGCGTTTTCCTTGATAGAAAACTTTAATCAATTACCTATATCTATGTTTTGGTGGGCTCGGATGGATTCCCAATCTGCCTTGCAAAACGAGGATGAATTTTTGGATAGTGAAGATATACTGTCATGGATCTCCAATCCTTCTGTAATCCAGAGCGGGGAGCTTACATCGTGGCCGAAATTGCTTGCAGGTGATGACCGACTACTATATTGGATGCAGGAATCAAAGAGACTCGGCAAACCAGTAGAGGGTCACCTGCCTGGTGCATCTGAATCAACATTAACAAAGATGAAATTATTTGGCGTTTCAGCTGATCATGAATCCATTACCGGAGAAGAAGTGCTTAGACGTCTTCGCTTAGGTTATCAGGTAGGACTTAGGCATTCGTCTATTCGTCCAGATCTTCCACTTTTGTTAGAGGAAATTCTTGCAGAAGGAATTACATCATTTGAAAACTTTACGATGACTACGGATGGTGCAACACCAGCTTTTTACGAACATGGTATGATGAACTTATGTATCGAAATCGCAATCGAAAAAGGTGTTCCACTATCAGAGGCATATCAAATGGCTACATACAATGTTGCCAGACATTTTAATCTAGAGGAACAGATCGGAAGTATTACACCGGGTCGTATTGCTCACATTAATATTTTAAAAGCAAAGGACAATCCACATCCGGTAGGAGTGCTTGCGAAAGGAAAATGGATTCTAAGAGAAGAAAAGGAGTGGGAAAGAGAACCAGTAATCGATTGGGAAAAATCCGGTATCAATGAACTGGAATTTGACTGGGATCTCACTGATAGCGACTTGCAATTTTCTATTCCGATTGGTCTGGACATGATGAGCAACGTCATTATTAGACCGTATGCGATTGAAACAGATGTAACGTTGGATGTACTCCCTGGAAATAGAAGTGACGCATTTTTAATTTTAATGGATAGAGAAGGAAAATGGAGAGTGAATACAACACTCCGAGGTTTTACGGATCGCTTAGGTGCACTTGTAAGTTCTTATTCAACAACTGGTGATATCGTGTTTATAGGAAAAAGTAAATATGATATGAAAATAGCTTGGAAGCGTATGAAGGAACTTGGTGGAGGGATTGTCCTTGCCCATGAAGGAAAAATAGTTTTTGAGCTTCCTTTGAGGCTGGGTGGCATGATGTTTAGAGGGGATATGACTGCATTAATCTCCAAAGAAAAACAGTTGAAGAAGTTATTAAAAGAATACGGTTATAAGTATGATGATCCAGTTTATAGTATACTATTTTTGGCAGCAACACACTTACCTTACATTCGCATAACACAGCAAGGGATTATTGATGTAAAGAAAAGAGAATTACTTGTTCCTGCAATTATGCGATAATCTATTTTTTATTATCATTCTATTTTTTGGCAACCCTGTTTAATAGCTATTCTTTTTTACTAGAGGTGCAGAATGATGAACAAAAGAATTATTTGGATTTTTCTATTTGGATTTATTATACTATTATCAGCTTGTTCAGGAGAAAAAGAAGAAACGGATGATTATGACCACGGTTTTTATCCACTCACTGGCCTTGAAACCAAAGAAGGGGCAAACGACCGAATTGTAAGTGTAATGGTGAACAATCATCTCCATGCACGCCCTCAATCTGGACTGTCCAAAGCGGACATTGTATTTGAAATTCTAGCAGAAGGGGACATTACCAGGTTTCTAGCTTTATTTCAGAGTGAAAAGCCGGAAGTAGTTGGGCCAGTCCGCAGTGCAAGGGAATATTACTTTGAACTTGCTGACCGTTATGGTACATTGTACATCCATCATGGTGCAGCAAAAAGTATAGATAAAATGATTCAAGCTCGAGGAATAGAACATCTGGATGGCGGTTATTATGATAACGATAAACATTTGTTTAAACGGGAGGATTTTCGAAAAGCTCCTCATAATTCCTATTTACAATTTGATGCTGTCTACGAGGAAGCGGAAGTAAAAGGATATGATATAACATGTGATTATAAGCCATTACCATTCCTTGAAAAAAGTAAAAAAATAACAGGAGAACCTGCTCAAGATGTGGAAATTACGTATGGAACAAATACACAGGATAAAGTGACATATCACTATAATTCAGAGGAAGAAATATATACAAGGTTTAACGGTCAGGAACAAATGATTGATCTTCACTCTGAAAAACCTATCAAAACAACTAATATTTTTATTGTTGAAGCAGATCATGAGGTGATTGATGAAGAAGGCCGTCGTGCGATAGACCTTGAATCCGGCGGAAATGCATACCTCCTTCAAAAAGGGAAAGTTAAGAATATTAAATGGATAAACCAACGAGGCAGAATTATTCCAGAGCAGGATGGACAAGATATAGGATTCATACCTGGGAAAACATGGGTAAATATTGTTCCCTCAGATCCGGGAATACATCAATCCGTGAATATATCAAAGGATTAGAAAGAAGGTGGATTTCTTCATGCAAATTGATAAATTACGCGGTAAACAGTTAGATCAATTGTTTGATGCCATTCTGTCTCTAAAGAACCGAGAGGAATGTTACCGATTTTTTGATGACATTGCCACCATGTCGGAGATTCATTCCATTACACAGCGATTGCAGGTTGCGAAAATGTTAATGGAAGGTGACACATATAGTGTCATCGAGAAAGAAACAAAAGCTTCCACCGCCACCATATCACGCGTTCGCAGGTGTATTAACTTTGGGAGCGATGGATATCAAATGGTGTTGGATCGTATAACAGGCGATGATGATACGCAAAATCAAAAATAAGTACCGCATGCCAAAACATGGCAGCGGTATTTTTTAAAGTGTGCCCGGCATGGGCTATAGCCTCGTGGTGAAAGTCCACTACAGGCTTGGCAGTAGGTACTCCTACAAAACGTAAGTTTTTAGGCTTCTGCTTGCACACGGTGAATAAAGAAACAGGTTTTCGTCCGCATATAAAATCTAAAAGAAGCTTTGAAAAGAAACTAAAACAGATTACCAAACGAAACCGGGGTCACAATATTCGTAAAATCATTCAGGAGATTAATGAGGTCACTACTGGTTGGATTAACTTCTTTGGAATAGGATTTATGAAAGGATACATTCAACGAATCAACCATTGGTTGAAAAGACCTGCGGTAGTATGAAAAATAAATAACTATTTGATTATCAAGGTGCAATTCACTTAAAAAAAGCAACACGAAGTTAAACCAGCAAAAAACAGAAAATTTACTGGTAATCTGTTAATGGATGAAAACTATAGACACTTGTTGATTCAAGACCAATTCGCAATTCAGTCACGGATTTCCCTTGAGAAACATATAGGATTTCATCTCTTAATGTGGTGGCGCCAGGTAAATCGTTATTTACGGTGAAGGAATTTTACCTTGCATTGAAAGCCGCCCTAGAGCTACTAACATCTAGGTTCAAAAATCAAGGTGCACAGCCTGCGTGTAGGAAGACCAAGGCGCACACTGGGAAACAGTCTTTTTATGCGGTTCAATCCGCAAGGGGGAAAAGAATTGTCCCAAATGATCCTAAGACCATTATCTAGGAACATCACACAACGTCCAAGAGATTTAACATATTTATCATTTCATTATTTAAACTCCAAATGAGTTACCTGGAACGGATGGCGGCGACTCCTGCGGGAAAAGCATGACCGCAGGAAGTGAACTTCTTCCGAGGAGGCTCAAGCCATGCCCGCGGAAAGCGTCCGCCAGCAGTGAAGGGTAACGGAGTTACGCTCAAAGTGTTATTAGGTAGATTGAAAATAATTAATAAGAAAATATTTAAGACTAAACATATTATACGAGGGGGAAGAAAGTGAAAACCAAATACCATAGCCTTATAAAACTCGGAATCCCACCCCAGAAAGCATGGGAGTGGGCTAATACTCGTAAAGGACATTGGAGAATAGCCAACAGTTACATTCTTCACAGAACCATTACAAATAAAATTCTCGAAAGAGTAGGCTACAAAGATTTAACCATACTCTTCGAGAAAGCACACTCAAACTACTGAACCGCCGTATACGGAACACATACGGTGGTGTGAGAGGTCGACTATCCAATTAATGGCTAGTCACCTACTCGATTCATTGGCTGGTGCATGAAAACGGTATAAATGTACATTATCAAATTAAATCTCAGTTAACCCTAAATTCATAGAACAATATTTGCTATAATAAACAAATGGAGAATGATATTGGAGGATTATAGACTGTGTACAATACAATGAAAGAATGGAAACATGTATTTAAATTAGATCCGGCGAAAGAGATATCGGATGAGCATTTAGAGCAGTTGTGCGAATCAGGAACAGACGCTATCATTGTTGGTGGAACAGACAATGTAACATTAGACGGTGTGTTGGACTTATTATCGCGAATTAGACGATATACGGTTTCATGTATCCTTGAAATTTCTACGATGGAGGCAATCACACCTGGATTTGATTACTATCTGATTCCAATGGTTATGAACAGTAAAGACAAAAAATGGATGATGGACATTCAACACCAAGCTATTAAACAATATAAAGATATGATGAATTGGGATGAAATTTTCATTGAAGGATATTGTATTTTAAATGAACAAGCAAAGGCTTTTTCACATACGGATAGTTATCTACCGGACGATGATGATGTTATCGCTTATGCCCATATGGCCGAACATGTCTTTCATTTACCAATCTTCTACATGGAGTACAGTGGTACCTATGGCGACGTCAATTTGGTAGAGACAGTGAGCAATGAACTGGAAAATACGTTGCTTTTTTATGGAGGCGGCATTGAACATCGATCCCAAGCAAGAGAAATGAAAGAACATGCAGACGTTATTATTGTTGGTAACAGTATTTATACTAATTTTAAAGATGCATTAAAAACAGTTAAAGCTGTTAAAGATATTGAATAAGGTGGTGGGTGTTGTGAGTCAAACAATGGGTGACTTATTGCAAGGACTAAATAAAGAACAAAAACAGGCGGTTAAACATACAGATGGTCCTCTGCTAATAATGGCAGGAGCAGGCAGTGGGAAAACTCGTGTGCTTACACATCGGATTGCATATTTACTTCGTGAAAAGGACATTGCGCCGAGAAATATCCTCGCGATTACATTTACAAATAAAGCTGCACGAGAAATGAAGGACCGTGTTCATAAGCTGGTTGGAACGAATAGCGATCAGATTTGGGTGTCCACGTTTCACTCGATGTGTGTGCGTATTTTAAGAAGGGATATTGATCGCATCGGATATAATCGCAGTTTCACTATTTTAGACAGCAGTGATCAGTTATCCGTGGTTAAACAAGTGTTGAAAAGCTTAAATATCGATCCGAAAAAATTTGACCCGCGTGCAATGCTAGGACAAATTAGTGCGGCGAAAAATCAATTAATTACGCCAGAGGAATATAACAATAATGTTGGTAATTTTTTTGAACGGCAAGTTGGACAAATTTACGAAGCGTATCAAAAGGTAATCCGGAAAAATCAATCGCTTGATTTTGATGATTTAATCATGCAAACGATCCATTTATTTAAGCGTGTTCCGGAAGTACTGAAATATTACCAGCATAGGTTTCAATATATTCATGTTGATGAATATCAGGATACAAATCATGCCCAGTATTATCTCATCAAGCAATTGGCAAATCGCTATCAAAACCTTTGTGTTGTTGGTGACTCGGATCAGTCTATTTATCGCTGGCGTGGAGCGGATATTGCTAACATTCTTTCTTTTGAAAAAGATTATTCTAGTGCCAAAACGGTTTTCTTAGAACAAAACTATCGTTCCACCAAGTCAATTCTAGAAGCTGCAAACCAAGTGATTGCACGTAACACAGGTCGAAAACCAAAGAATTTATGGACGGAAAATACAGACGGTAAAAAGATAAAATATTACCAGGGAACGACAGAACAAGAAGAGGCGCTTTTTGTAACAGATAAATTGCATCATCTTATAAGTGAAGAAGGATATTCACCGAATGACATTGCAATATTATATCGAACAAATGCTCAATCACGGGCGATTGAGGATAAATTAATGAAATCTACCATAGCTTATCAGATGGTTGGGGGCACGAAATTCTATGAGCGTAAAGAAATAAAGGATATGATCGCATATCTTCGCCTCATTATGAATCCACATGATGATTTAAGCTTTGAACGGATTGTTAACGAACCGAAGCGAGGTATTGGAAAAACATCGATCGATCGATTACGTGCCTATGCAACGGAACATGATATTTCATTTTATGATGCCGTCAAGGAAGTGGATTTCACAGGCGTAACCAAAAAGGCAGCGATGGCTCTTGTTGAATTTGAAACGCTTATTCGTACATTAACACAGCAGCAAGAGTTTTTAACAGCTACAGATATGGTAGAAGCTGTATTAAAGCGGACTGGATATGAAGAGATGCTCAAAAGAGAACAGAGTCTTGAATCACAAAGCCGTTTGGAAAACTTGGAAGAGTTTATGACTGTTACGCAAGATTTTGAGGCAGCAAATGAAGACGATAAAACACTAATGGCTTTTTTGACAGACCTTGCCTTAATCGCAGATATTGATCGTGTGGACGATGAGGTTATGCAAAATGAAGAGAAGGTTACGCTTATGACGTTACATGCTGCAAAAGGGCTAGAATTTCCTATCATCTTTTTAATCGGCATGGAAGAAAATGTTTTCCCGCATAGCCGTTCGATGATGGATGAAGAAGAAATGGAAGAAGAGCGTAGGCTTGCATATGTGGGAATAACAAGAGCTGAACGTGAGCTTTATGTAACGCATGCAAAAATGCGCACATTATACGGAAAAACAAACATGAACCCAATAAGCCGTTTTATTCATGAAATACCGGAAGATCTAATCGAAGGAATGGAGCAAGCGAAAGCGACAACATTTGGCTCATTCGCACAGCCTCAAGAAAAGCCTTCTTTCGCGAAGAAACGAAAAGCGCAGAAAATACAGCAAACAACCGGAGCAGATTCAGAAACATGGATGCCTGGCGATAAGGCAGTGCATAAAAAATGGGGCGTTGGAACAGTTGTAAAGGCTCAAGGAGAAGGAGAATCAATGGAACTGGACATTGCATTTCCAGCACCAACAGGGATAAAGCGGGTACTAGCTAAATTTGCTCCAATTACGAAACAGTAGGAGGCCTTTGTCAAGTGGGAAATCAACAGGTTCAAGATAGGATTAATGCTTTACGTGAAATATTAAATCAATATGGGTATGAGTATTACGTACTTGATAGACCGAGTGTACCTGACGCAGAATATGACCAAAAGCTGCAAGAGCTAAAGAAGTTGGAAAAGGCGCATCCTGAGCTTATTACTTCTGATTCACCAACCCAGCGCGTTGGTGCAGAGCCACTTGATGCATTTCAGAAGGTGCAGCATCATATACCAATGCTTAGTTTAGGAAATGCATTTAATGAAGCGGATTTACGTGATTTTGACCGTCGTGTAACACGTGAGACGGATCAGCCCGTGTCCTATGTTTGTGAGCTGAAAATAGATGGTTTGGCGGTGTCACTGACATATGAAAATGGTAAATTTACCCGAGGTGCAACACGTGGTGATGGGACAACCGGTGAGGATATTACAAGTAATTTAAGAACGATTCGGAGTATCCCACTATCCATTAAGGAAAAAGAAACAATCGAGGTACGTGGAGAAGCATTTATGCCACATCGATCATTTTTAGCGCTGAACAAAGCGAAACAAGCAAATAACGAAGAACCGTTTGCTAATCCCAGAAATGCTGCAGCAGGATCACTACGTCAATTAGACCCAAAAATTGCAGCTACCCGTAACTTGGATACCTTTTTATACGGTGTGGGCGAATGGGAAGCAGGGGCACTAAGTTCGCATAGTGAACGTCTGCACTATTTAAAAGAACTTGGTTTAAAAACAAATCCAGAATGGAAAAAGTGCGCAACAATTGAAGAAGTGATTGAATATGTCAATTACTGGACAAACGAACGACCTCATTTAGACTACGAAATAGATGGGATTGTGGTAAAGGTTGATAATCTAACGCAACAGGAAGAATTAGGTTTTACTGCAAAGAATCCCAGGTGGGCTATTGCTTATAAATTTCCTGCAGAAGAAGCGATAACGAAGCTCCAAGACATTGAATTAAGCGTAGGTCGTACAGGCGTTGTGACACCTACTGCAATCTTAGATTCCGTCAGAATCGCAGGAACAACTGTTCAGCGTGCCTCCTTGCATAATGAAGACTTAATCCATGAACAAGATATCCGGATAGGAGATACTGTTGTCATAAAGAAAGCTGGGGATATCATTCCAAAAGTTGTTCGTGTAGTTAACGAAAAACGAACAGGGGAGGAACAGCAATTCTTCATGCCAAAACACTGTCCGGCCTGCGGCAATGAATTAGTTCGCTTAGATGAAGAGGTTGCATTACGTTGCATTAACCCAAATTGTCCGGCACAGGTGAAAGAAAGCCTCATCCATTTTGTTTCCCGAGACGCAATGAATATAGATGGCTTGGGTGAAAAAGTAATTATACAACTCTTCAGGGAAAATCTAATCCACACCATTGCAGATATTTATCGTCTTGAACGAGAAGAATTACTTCAATTGGAACGAATGGGAGAGAAATCTGTAAGCAATTTATTACGTGCGATTGAGGTATCGAAAGAAAATTCGCTGGAAAAACTTCTTTTCGGATTAGGTATTCGTTTTATTGGAAGTAAAGCAGCAAAAATATTAGCAAGTCATTTCAAAACAATGGGTCGATTGCAGCGTGCAAGCTATGATGAGTTGATTGTGATCGATGAAATTGGTGAAAAAATGGCGGACGCTATTGTGCAGTACTTTTCAGAGGAAAAAGTGATTGCACTCCTGGAAGACCTAAAGGAATTAAACGTCAATATGCAATACAATGGACCTCAGAAATCGAATGAAGGTACTGTTTTTGCAGGGAAGACAATTGTACTAACAGGAAAAATGGAAAAGTTAACCCGCTCTGAGGCAAAAGAAAAGATTGAGGCAATGGGAGGTTCTGTTACAGGTAGTGTAAGCAAAAAAACAGACATCGTTATTGCAGGTGAAGATGCAGGTTCAAAACATAAAAAAGCCCTGGAGTTAGGCATTTCAATATGGAATGAGCAACAACTAATGGAAGCCATTGATATGAAGGAGTAAATAGTCATGAAAAAAATAATCGTCTATCTCATGTGTATCCTTCTTTTATTTTCAGGGTGTGCACCAAATGAGAAAGAAGATGAAGTTGTTAAAAAGGATGAAAAATCATCGAAAAAAACCTCAACAATTGTGCCAAGTTATCAATTATCCAAAGATGATTATAGAATGGTTCTGCCCTTTAGACCGAGTAAAGCACGAGGAGTTATTGTAAATCAAGTAGCAAATCGCCTTGATATTGATGAAGTGGAGAATGGATTAAGGCGTCATTCCAAAGAAGTTTTTGATCCAGATAAATATTACTATGAAGAAGGTCAGTATTTAACAGAGGAAATGGTTTATAATTGGCTCGGGAGAACGCTGACGAAGGATCAACTAAAAAAGGAAGTAAAAGAACAGAAGGAAAATTTGGAAGAGGCCGGAAAAGAAGTAGATGAGGAAAAAATAAAAAAAGACTTACAACAAGGATTAAACCCTTCTATAGAAGATGATTCTGATAAAAACGCGCATCAGGATAACCCGAAATACCTCTCTCATATCGTTGAACAAAATTACTTAAAGAAGAAAGAGGATAATTCCGTTAAATTAGCGGGTATATCAATAGGTCTTTCCATGAAATCTGTCTATCGCTATCAAACCGAGACAGGTGGACCCTATTATTATGAAGACATATCAAAAGAGGAAATGGAAAAGCAAGGGAATAAAATTGCTGAACGTGTGCTCAAACGCCTCAGGAAAATTGACGGGCTGGAAAATGTGCCAATTATGATCTCCTTGTATAGAGAGGCAAAACAAGGTTCTCCAGTTCCAGGGAATTTTGTGGCTAAAACAACTGTTCCAGAAGGAGAAAACTCGATTGGTAAATGGAAGTCTATAAAAGAAGAATACGTTTTATTCCCATCAGATCGTGCAAAAGAAGCGTACTATGATGATGCTGAAATAGTTAGCAGTTTTGGTAAAGATATTGCCGAATATTTTCCTAACTACGTAGGCGTTATTGGTGAAGGTCTATATGTGGATAAAGAATTAAGAAAACTGAGTATTGAGATACCAATCGAATTTAATGGAGAAAGTGAAATTGTCGGTTTTACACAGTATACATTTGGACTCATCAAGGAAATGTTTCCTGATTATTATGATCTTGAGGTTAAAATAACCTCAAGTGATCAAATAGAAAGCGTTATTTATCGGGAGTCTGGAAAAAAAGAACCGATCGTTCATATTTTTCACTAAAATTGGCAAGCATTTGTAATGAAGGCTTTCTGCATACGTGCAGAAAGCCTTCGTTATGCTAAGAAAAGATTCCTTTAAATATGAGATTTAAGTTTTGCGGCCGCTCTGCTAGTCTTCTCATAAAGTACCCATACCAATCTTCGCCAAAAGGTACATACGTACAAAATGCATAACCCTCTTTTACCAGTTGCTTCTGTAAATCAGATCGAAATCCATAAAGCATTTGAAACTCAAACAAGTCTTTCGATATATTGTTTTCTTGCACAAATTCTTTAATATCCTTAATAATATGGTGATCATGCGTTGCTATTGAAGTAAAACTATTATTAAGCAAATGGGTTTTGATTAATTTTAAAAAATTTTTGTCAATAGCATTTTTATCTTGTAATGCTATATCTTCATTTTCTTTATAGGCTCCTTTTACAATTCGTAAACGCACACCTTTGAAGTCCAGAATGTCCTTTTCAGCCTGGTGTAAATAGGATTGAATCACTGTACCCACATTATCAAAATCATTCAATAGCGTTTTTAATATATCCAGTGTTTGCTCGTAATGGGCATAATCTTCCATATCAATATTAATAAAAATATCAAGTTCTTTGGCAACATCCATGATATCCCTCATATTTTCCAAGCAAAAGTTGCGTTCGATGTCCAGTCCAATTTGCGTTAACTTTATAGAAACATGTGAATCTACTTGATTTTCGTTAATGGCATGTAATGTTTTGATAATCTTTTGTTTTGCTTTCAATGCTTCCTCTTTTTGAACGACGAATTCACCTAAGTTATCTAACGTGCAAGCAATGCCTAAATCATTCAGTTTTTGAATGGTCTTCATCGCACTGTCCATATCTGTTCCAGCAACAACCTTCGAGGCACCAAGTCTAAGTCCCCACCGCTTAGCTCCTTTATTTAATAGCCTATTTTGAGATAGCGAAATGAAAAAGTCTCTGGTCAAACTCATGAATATCCCTCCTATTTGGTAAACTTCCTAAACGATCATAAAATGGCCTTATAAAAGCGCTTTCATTTATAGAAAAATAACCCTTTTATCGTATATTATGCAAAAATCGTGCCAATTGTAGCTGGCTCAATTCATAAAGATGGAAATTAAACAAAATTGAATCAATTCCGTATATTGTTTATAATGAAGAAAATGTCTACTTTAAGTACACTTCTGTAAAGTTGTAAACAAAATGAACACAATTTACAGACAGGAGGGATGAAATGAATACAAAATTAAGCGATGCGATCTATTATTTAACCGCGTTATTGGAAACAAGTTCGGATGCGATTGCGATTGTCAGCTCAAAAAAGGAAGTGATGTTTTGGAATACACATGCAGAGCGGATTTATGGGATTTCTAAAGATGAAATCATCGGAAAAAATATTGAAGATTTCTTTAGAAAGCAAGATTTGAAGTTACTTGAAATATTAGAAACAGAGGAAGCTGTTTGCAATGTTCATCATGAACCCCTCCCTGACAAACATGTATTAATTAATTCTTCTCCTATTTATAATGATCATGGTGGATTAATCGGCGCTATTTCCATTGAAGACGATGTTACCAATGTAGTTAAATTAAATGAAAAATTGTCATCAACAACAATTGAATTACAAAAAGTAAAACAACAAGCAAACATTCAAAATCAAACAGGTCCGTTTTCTGATATCAAAGGTGAAAGCGCTTCCACTAAAAAAGCGAAAGATTTAGCTCTGAAGGTAGCGCGCACAAATGCAACGGTTTTAATACAAGGGGAAAGTGGAGTAGGAAAAGAACTTTTCTCCCAGGGTATTCATGAAGCAAGTTTAAGAAACAACAAACCATTTATCCCCATCAACTGTGGTGCCATTCCTGAGTCACTTTTTGAAAGTGAATTATTTGGTTATGCCAGAGGTGCTTTTACTGGTGCTTCCAAGGAAGGGAAAAAAGGAAAGATTGAGCTTGCGGATGGCGGTACTTTATTTTTAGATGAAATCGGTTCTCTTCCTCTTGACATGCAAGTAAAATTACTGCGTGTCCTGCAGGAAAAAGAAGTCTATCCAATAGGAAGCAATAAACCAAGTAACGTGAACGTGCGAATCGTAGCTGCAACAAATAGTGATCTAAAAAAGATGGTAAAAGAGGGGAAATTCAGGGATGATTTATACTATCGATTAAGTGTAGTAGTAATCGTTGCCCCGCCTCTGCGTGAACGATTAGGTGATATCCCAATCTTAGTAGATCATTTCATGCAGGAATTTTCCATCAAACATCAAAAGCAGGTTCCGAGGCTTTTAGAAAGTACGCTGCTCATGTTTAAGGATTACAGGTGGCCTGGCAATATCCGCGAATTACGTAACATCGTTGAAAGAATTATATTATTCAATGAAAAAGAGATCATAGCACCACAGGATATTATAGATATTTTCCCAGTAAGCAATACACATGTAGTAAGGAAGGAAAATGTAGGTTTATTGCAACAAGATAAAGCGGCAATGGAAAAGACTAAGATTAAAGAAGCACTTGTTGAAACATATGGCAATAAGAGTGCCGCAGCAAAAATATTAGGGATTTCAAGGGTGAGTTTGTATAAAAAAATGAGAGAATATGAGATTCCAATATAGAAAAATTTAGTTTTAATTAATTGGCATGTTAATTGCATATAGATGGAGGGAATGGCTTTATAGAATATAAAACGATTCGGGAGGTTTTTAACATGGTAGTTTCATATAAGCATGAACCATTTACAGATTTTACTAATCCAGAAAATCATCAGCAATATAAAGATGCTTTAAGTAGAATACGCAGGGTGGATTTAGGAAAAGAGTATCCACTTGTAATAGGTGGTAAGCGCATTTATACTGATGACAAACTAGAATCCTATAACCCCTCGAATATATCACAATTAATTGGAAGGGTTTCCAAGGCGAAAAAAGAACATGTTGATCAGGCAATGGATGCGGCATATGAGGCATTTAAAACATGGAGAGAGTGGACTGCTGAAGAACGAGCAGGAGTACTTTTTAAAACAGCTGCAATTGTTCGGCGCAGAAAACATGAATTCTCTGCCATGATGTCGTATGAAGCTGGAAAGCCATGGGGGCAGTCTGATGCAGATACAGCTGAAGCGATCGACTTTCTTGAATACTACGGCCGGCAAATGATTGAACTTGGCAAAGGAAAGAAAATAAACGAACGGAGCTTTGAAGATAATTCCTATTTTTATCAGCCAATAGGCCCAGGTGTGACGATTCCGCCATGGAACTTTGCGTTCGCTATTGTATGTGGAACGACCGTTGGTCCGATTGTCGCAGGAAATCCCGTACTCCTGAAACCATCGGAAAACACACCGGTTATTGCATACAAATTAATTGAAGTGCTTGAAGAGGCTGGTCTTCCAAAAGGAGTAATCAACTTTCTGCCGGGAGATCCAGGAGAGATTGGTGACTACTTAGTTGATCACCCGCGTACCCATTTTATTAACTTTACTGGCTCAAGAGATACTGGTACACGAATAATTGAACGGGCAGCAGTAGTTCAGGAAGGTCAAAATTTCCTCAAACGTGTCGTTGCTGAAATGGGTGGAAAAGATACGATTATCGTTGATGATGATGCAGATCTTGACTTAGCTGCTGAATCGATTGCTAATTCTGCATTTGCTTTTCAAGGTCAAAAATGTTCCGCATGTTCAAGGGCTATTATTCATGAAGATGTGTATGATGAGGTGTTGAAAAAGACTGTTGCTTATGCTGAGAAAATGACAGTTGGGGATGTTGCAACCGAGGATTATTTTCTTGGCGGTGTCATCAATCAGAAGCAATTCGACAAAATCAAAAATTATATTGAAATCGGAAAAAAGGAAGGTGAACTCGTATTTGGAGGAGATCCAGATGATTCTAAAGGATATTATATCTATCCGACAATATTTGGAAATGTTGACCCTGAGGCAACCATTATGCAAGAAGAAATCTTCGGCCCTGTTGTCGGATTTGCAAAAGCCAAAAACTTCGACGCATTGCTGGAAATTGCCAACAACACGAACTATGGCTTGACAGGGGCTGTCATTTCCAATAATCGAGCACATCTAAATAAGGCAAGGTATGCGTTTCATGTTGGGAATTTGTATTTCAACCGTGGATGTACAGCAGCAATCGTCGGCTATCATCCATTCGGCGGGTTTAAAATGTCCGGGACAAACGCTAAAGCAGGCGGACCAGATTACCTGTTGAATTTCCTTGAAGCAAAAACCGTTTCAGAAATATTGTAAATTTTTGGGAGGACAGTCCCTCACCGTTTTAAAGCGGTGAGGGACTGTCCTTGTTTATTTTCCCAAAAAATTTTTCTGATTAGTTGCCTAGAACAGTCTAATTCTGCTATTATCAATAGTGCCTGAAAGTATTTTTTACTTTCTAAAAAAGGTATAATAGATAAGTCATTAGGAAATAAATGAACTATTTGAGAAACATCTTTTAAGATACTATAAATGAGGCTTTTCAAAATAGATGGAGGTGTGGAAGTGATGGCAGAGATTACGAAAGAGCAAGTAGAACGTACAGCCGATTTGATAAGACTTACGATTTCAGAGGAAGAAACAGAGCTTTTAACAAGTCAATTAAATGAATTTATGAAATATGCAGATCAATTAAATGAATTAGATACAGAAAATGTTAAACCAACCACACATGGAAATGATGTCAAAGATGTCATGCGCAAAGATGAGCCGACAAAATGGATAACACAAGAAGAAGCATTAAAAAATGCTCCTGATCAAGATAGTGGACAAGTTCGAGTACCATCAATTTTAGAGTAAGGAGGGAAAACAATGTCATTATTTGATCATAGTATTAAAGAATTAGAAGAGAAGTTACATAATAAGGAAATTACTGTTCAGGACTTGGTTGATACTTCCTATAATCGTATTAAAGAGGTTGATGATCAAATACAAGCGTTTTTAACGCTAAATGAAGAGAATGCACAAGTGCAAGCAAAGGAACTCGACACTGATGCAGATAAATCAAAGCGTCTATTCGGAATTCCAAACGGTATGAAAGATAATATTATGACCAAAAATTTACGAACTACTGCAGGAAGTCAAATGTTAAAAAACTTCGATGAGCCGTTATTTAATGCGACTGTTGTTGAAAAATTAAATGAAGAAAAAGCAGTTATAATAGGAAAGTTAAACATGGATGAATTTGCCATGGGATCTTCAAACGAAAAATCAAGCTTCCAAACAACGCGCAATCCATGGAATACGGATTATGTACCTGGTGGGTCAAGCGGAGGTCCAGCTGCAGCAGTAGCATCTGGTCAAATTAAATTTGCTTTAGGGTCTGATACAGGCGGATCGATACGCCAGCCAGCAGCATTTTGTGGTGTCGTTGGGATGAAACCTACATATGGACTTGTGTCACGCTTCGGTTTAGTTGCGTTCGCATCATCCATGGATCAAATCGGCCCAATTACCAATACAGTCGAAGATAATGCACGTGTACTCGAAGTGATTGCCGGGTCCGATAAAATGGACATGACTACGGTGAATAAAGAGGTGCCAGCGTATACAGAAAAATTAGCAGATGGTATAAAAGGTCTGAAAATTGCTGTTCCAAAGGAATACTTGGGTGAAGGTGTCGCGCCGGAAGTGAAAAATGCGGTTATGGACGCATTGAAGGTATACGAATCACTTGGAGCAACATGGGAAGAAGTATCCCTACCACATTCAAAATATGCAG
The DNA here is from genome assembly GCF_017874635.1 of Virgibacillus alimentarius. Classification (NCBI taxonomy): domain Bacteria; kingdom Bacillati; phylum Bacillota; class Bacilli; order Caryophanales; family Bacillaceae; genus Virgibacillus; species Virgibacillus alimentarius. The sequence continues at coordinate 9,695 of NZ_JAGIKX010000012.1, read as the reverse complement.
TAGCTGCGTATTACTTGCTATCTTCTGCAGAAGGATCTACAGCACTAGCACGTTATGACGGAGTTCGCTACGGAGAGCGTTCAAAAAATGCAGATAATATGATCGATATGTACAAGCTATCCCGAAGTGAAGGTTTTGGTGAAGAAGTAAAACGCCGTATTATGCTTGGTTCCATTACACTTAGTGCTGGTTATCATGACACCCACTTTCAAAAAGCCCAAAAGGTACGAACATTAATTAAAAGAGACTTTGAGGATATTTTTGAAAACTATGATGTAATCATTGGACCAACAACGCCAACGCCAGCATTTAAACTTGGTGAAAAAACAGAAAACCCGCTAACGATGTATATGAATGATGTGCTAACCATTCCAGTTAACTTGGCAGGAGTACCTGGTATTTCCCTGCCATGTGGTTTTTCAGAAGAAGGGCTTCCACTTGGTCTGCAAATTATCGGGAAGCACTTTGATGAGAGCACCGTTTATCGCGCAGCACATGCTTATGAGCAAGCTACAGATCACCATACAAAACGTCCGGAACTTGGAGGTGAAAAGGAATGAATTTTGAAACAGTCATAGGTCTTGAAGTACACGTTGAACTTAAAACGAAGTCAAAAGTATTCAGTCCAAGTCCAAATGCGTTTGGTGATGAACCGAACGTTAACATGAACCCGATTGATTTAGCATATCCGGGAACACTTCCTTTAATAAACGAGGAAGCTGTTAACTACGCAATAAAAGCAGCAATGGCACTGAACTGTGAGATTGCAACAGATACAAATTTTGACCGTAAAAACTATTATTATCCAGATATGCCGAAAGCTTATCAAATCTCTCAAGATGATAAACCAATTGGCCAGCACGGCTGGATTGACATAGAAGTAAATGGAAAACAAAAGCGTATCGGCATTACTCGTATCCATCTGGAGGAAGATGCAGGGAAATTAACACATGGTGATGATGGTTATTCATTAGTTGATTTTAATCGCCAAGGTACACCATTGATTGAAATTGTTTCAGAACCAGATATCAGTTCTCCTGCTGAGGCATATGCATACCTGGATAAACTGAAGAACATTATCCAATATACAGGTGTTTCAGACTGTAAAATGGAAGAAGGATCCCTTCGTTGTGATGCAAATATCTCTTTACGGCCAATTGGTCAAGAAGAATATGGCACGAAAACGGAATTAAAAAACTTGAACTCTTTTGCTTTTGTAGAAAAAGGGCTGGAATTTGAAGAAAAACGACAAGAGAAAGTGCTATTAGCTGGTGAGGAAAACTTTCTACAAACACGTCGTTATGATGAAAAAACGAAAGAGACGTTCTTAATGCGCTATAAAGATGTTGCAAATGATTACCGCGTTTTTCCGGATCCGGATATTGTGCCATTATACATTGATGATGCATGGAAAGAACGCATCCGCAGTCAAATCCCAGAGCTTCCGGATGCACGTAAGAAAAGGTACATGGAAGATTTTGGATTATCCGAATATGACGCAAATGTATTAACTGGTTCCAAACAAATGGCTGACTTCTTTGAAGAAACCGTTGAAGCTGGAGCAGATAAAAAACAAGCATCAAACTGGTTAATGGGCGATATTTCAGGTTACATGAATAAACACACAAAAGAGTTACATGATTTAGCTATTACTCCAGAATCGCTGGCAAAAATGATACAACTTATTGAAGACGGGACGATTTCATCTAAAATTGCAAAAAAGGTATTTGCTGAATTAGTAGAAACAGGCGGCGATCCTGAGAAAATAGTGAAGGATAAAGGTCTCGTTCAAATTTCTGATGAAGGACAATTAAAGGAAATTATTACAGAAGTCTTAGATGCCAATGAACAATCCGTTTCTGATTATAAGAATGGTAAAGGCCGTGCATTAGGATTCTTAGTAGGACAAGTTATGAAAGCAACCAAAGGACAAGCAAACCCGCCAATGGTTAATAAAATCCTTAAAGAAGAAATAGAAAAAAGGTAATATTCATAACAAGTTTGAAGATATAAGGCTACTACTGCATCAGGTAGTAGCCTTCATATTGAATAATAGAACTCCGCTTTTCAATAGTATGAAACGGGCTATGATAGTCTTTGTGTGGAGTCATCTATGAGTAGTATCTACAACAAACGACCCTGAAGTAGTTCTTGAAGAAGTGGGGAGGGAATAAGATGAAAAAAGCACGAATTATTTACAACCCAACATCTGGACGGGAAATATTTAAAAAAGATTTGGCGAATGTATTAGAACGATTCGAGGTAGCCGGCTATGTAACGTCCACACACGCAACAACAAGTGAAGGTGATGCAATTGAAGCAGCTAAGTGGGCTGCAGAATGTCGCTATGATCTGGTGGTTGCTGCTGGTGGTGATGGAACAATTAATGAAGTCATCAATGGAATCGCAGGACAAGATGTTAGACCAAAGCTTGGTATTATTCCAGTAGGTACAACGAATGACTTCGCGAGAGCGCTGCTCATACCTCGGGATATAAAAAAAGCTGTTGATATTATTGTTGAAGGACAGTCTATGCCTCTTGATATAGGTAAAGTAAACGAACACTATTTTATGAACATAGCAGGCGGAGGTAAACTTACAGAGTTAACTTATGAAGTACCGAGCAAATTAAAAACAATGCTCGGACAGCTTGCTTACTATATAAAGGGAATCGAGATGTTGCCATCTTTAAAACCAACTGAAGTGAGAATTGAATATGATGACAACATTATTAATGAAGATATCATGTTATTTTTAGTGTCAAACACAAACTCTGTCGGAGGTTTCGAAAAACTAGCTCCAGATGCAAAATTTGATGATGGCTACTTTGATTTAATCATTTTGCGCAAAACAAATCTGGCTGAATTTATTCGTATTGCTACATTAGCACTTAGAGGTGCCCATTTAGATGATAAAAGTGTTATTTATGCTCAGGCAAAGAGAGTAAGAGTAACACCTAAAGATAAAATGCAATTAAACATTGATGGTGAATTCGGTGGTATGCTACCAGGAGAATTTAAAAATCTCAGACAGCACATTGAATTTTGTGTACCGGATATTTTTATAAATAAGGAAGATAGCTGAACGTGAGGCTATCTTTTTTGTGTGTACATGCGTATATCCCAAGAATTATGGTAAGATAATACCATATACATAAGTCGAAAAGGAAGATAAAAATGGCTAAGCAAACAGCACCTGTAAAAAAGAATGAAACAATCACACTCACATTTGAGGATCTTACACACGAAGGAAACGGTGTTGGCAAGATAAATGGCTATCCACTTTTTGTCCCCTATGCTTTACCAGGTGAAGCTGCATCTGTCAAAGTGGTAAAGGTGAATAAAAACTTTGCTTTTGGCAAATTGCTTAAAGTCCACAAGCCAAGCCCAGATCGCGTAAAAGCGCCGTGCAATGTATATCATAAATGCGGGGGCTGCCAACTACAGCATATGAGTTATGATAAGCAGCTAAAAATGAAACGAGATCAAGTCAAAAACGTTATGCGCAAAATCGCTCATCTTGATCATATCCCCGTTCACCCGGTCATCGGTATGGAAGATCCATGGAGATATCGTAATAAAGTATCCATACCTGTTGGCGAGAAAGACGGAGAACTGATTACCGGATTTTATCAAAAGCGAAGCCATCGCATTATTGAGGATATGGAAACCTGTGTTGTCCAAGACGAGGTGAATGACCGATCAATTGAAGCGGTTCGCCGTATTGCAAGCAGTCTTGGAATTAAAGCATATGATGAAAAAACGCATCGTGGTGTATTACGGCACGTCATGGTCAGAACAGGACAAAAAACCAATGAAACGATGATAGTCTTAGTAACACGTACACAAGAACTTCCGCATAAGAAGGAATTGATCAAGGAACTTACAGAGACATATCCGCACGTGAAATCCATTATCCAAAATATTAATGACGAACGCACCAATGTTATTTTGGGCAAGAAAGTGAAACTCCTATGGGGAGAAGAGTATATTTACGACATGATAGGCGATATTAAATTTGCAATATCTGCAAAATCATTTTATCAGGTAAATCCTCCGCAAACAGAAAAACTCTATAAGCAAGCATTGGAGTATGCCAATATAGATCACAATGATGTCGTTATTGATGCATATTGTGGGATTGGAACCATTTCTCTATTTCTGGCACAAAAAGCGAAGAAAGTATACGGTGTAGAAGTCGTTCCTGAAGCTATTAGCGATGCAAAGAAAAATGCAAAAATAAACGGCATCACAAACGCAGCGTTTTATGTTGGCGAAGCAGAAAAAGTGATGCCCTGGTGGACAGCACAAGGGTTAAAACCAGATGTGATCGTTGTTGACCCACCACGAAAAGGTTGTGATGAGGAATTATTAAAGGCAATGATAAACATGATGCCGAAGCGAATCGTTTATGTATCCTGTAATCCATCCACACTAGCACGCGACTTATGCATCCTGGAAGATGGCGGATATGCTACACAAGAAGTGCAGCCGGTGGATATGTTCCCGCAGACAGGGCATGTGGAGTGCTGTTCACTACTCGTAAGGAAAGATAAATAAAGAATGTAACAATGAGCATAAGCCCTCTTTTGTCAAGGGGGACTTTTTGCTTACCACTAGTTAACTCAACAAGAAATGCTCATTTTCTATGCATTACAAATTGTGACTTACTCAATTTAAATTGAGTTTTTGTATAAAAAGGGATTAAATGTTCTTCACAAAACAAGCTTATAACATCGATATCAGAAAGCTCCTCTAGCAATTTTGATACGAGATTCGTCCCAATGCCTGAATTTTGAAAAGCGTTATCTATAACCACATCTTCTACGTATGCTCTAAATTTACCATCCGATATAGCTCTGGCAAACCCAATAAGAGTACCGTCCTTCCATGCTCCAATTGAAATTACAGACTTCAACATCTTTTCAATATCTTGCTCTCTCCTTTCCTTCCACCAGCCTGCATCTTTATAAAGCTTCATAAGCTCAATAGCTGTAATTGGTCTTTCAGCGAAGTTTAAATATTCTACTTTCAAGTTATTCATACATAGTACCCCCAATTATGTCACTTTCTTTCTTAATTTAAAAACTATAAAATCAGCACATCTGAAATCTTCTTCAAATGACGGATATTTACTCAATTTATCCTCCGATGGCTTTGGTTCAACTAAGCCTTCTAAAATAAAACCTGCTTTAATGACATTATTAACATAGCTCGTTAAAGTTCTATGGAATAATAGCATTTTTTCTTTATCGCCTAATCTTTGTTCATAAACACCTTCATAAAAATATTTATCTACGTTCCAATGTAACTTTTCACCATCTTTTGTTTTCTCCCATCCACTCTCTGGAGTAACAAAACAGGGATGTAAAATTGAAAAAATAAAATATCCTCCATTTACTAATAGACGATACATTTCTTGAAATGCTTTTTCATAATTTGCAAAGTCTTGTATTACCATATTCGATACTATTAGATCAAAACTGTTATCCTCTAAAAAATTTAAATCCTCACAACTCCCATGCTTATAATCAATTCTCAAATCAATTGGAGTTCTTTCTTTAGCAATTTCTAACATTTTTTCTGAATAATCTATTGCTGTTACATTCGCTTCAGATTTAGCTAAAATTCTACTGAAATATCCTTCACCACATCCAGCATCTAAAACTTTTTTATTCTTTACAGTTCCCATAAGTGATAATAAAGTAGGGTTTAAAAAAACTTCTTTATGAATGTCACCTTTTTCATTATGAGCTGCTGAAAATGTTTCGGCATATCTATCCCACCTTTTAATCGCTTCTTCTGTGCTAATATTTTTCTTCATTTTAAAACCACCTAACTTATTCATATTATCTTTGATTTTCCATTCTTATTACCATTTAAATGTACTATATTCAAGAGGTATTCTAACATTATTTATTCAAGAATATGATACCCAATTGTGAAATACAATCCTTTTAGGTAGTAAAAGTGTAAAGGTGATGGAAGGTTAGAATTTCTCGTTCAACTCTTGATGGTCCCCATGATATCTTACTTTAGAAAAATAAGAAGAATGAAGATAGAGAAAGCCACACTATTATATTTGTGGCTCTCTCCTCCCCTTTATAGAATAATCAATTCTTTGTTTGCATGTGTTAATACTTTGCTTCCATTCTTTTTCACCAGAATATCATCCTCGATTCTAACACCGCCAATTCCAGGCAAATAAATGCCAGGTTCTACTGTCATTACCATGTTTTCCTTTAAAACATCTTCAGACTTTACGGAAAAATATGGCGATTCATGTACCTCAAGCCCAATTGCATGTCCAGTACCATGTCGAAATTGCTTACCGAAGCCTTTCTCCGTGATAAAATCTCGAACTTTTTTGTCGATTGCTTGACAGAAAGATCCTGCTTTAATCGAATTAATTCCTATTTCAAGTGCATCATAAACAATGGAATATATTTGCTTTAAATCATCATTTGGTTCGCCAACAGCAATTGTCCTAGTCATATCAGAACAATAACCTTCGTAATAAGCCCCAAAATCAAGTGTTAGCATATCTCCTTTTTCTACTTTTTTATTACTCGCAACCCCATGCGGTAAAGCTGAACGAATTCCTGAGGCAATAATGATGTCAAATGAAGAAGAAGTTGCCCCATTTTTACGCATATGATGCTCCAGTTCATGGTTTATTTCCATTTCAGTTATTCCTGGTCTAATAAAGTTAAGAATATGCTCAAATGCTTTATCAGAAATGTTAGCGGCAGTATTTATTTTTTTAACTTCGTTATCCGTTTTTACCGCTCGAAGTCCCTCGATAATGCCTGAAACAGGTATACATTTTTGGACTAAATTATTTAAGTCTTTATATTGTTTGTAATTCAAATCCTCTTGTTCGAACCCTAATCTTTCAATTCCCATTTTCTCAGCTTGTTTAGCAACTTCTTGAAGGGTGGATCTATTTTCAATAATTTGGAATCCCTTAACCTGGTTTACAGCTTGTTCAACATATCTAAAATCAGTAATGAACTTAGCACATTCTTTGGAAATAATTGCTACGCCTGTTGTTCCGGTAAAACCTGTGATATACCTACGATTAAAGCTATTAGTAATCAAAAAACCATCAATATTATTTTGCTCAAATTGCTCTCTTAGAACGGTTAGTTTATCCATTACAAATTCCCCCTTATACACTTCATATTGTTTAAATTTTTATCATTCAATTTTTGCGTAAATTCATACCCAGCAATTGAATGATAAAAATATCTCCTTCTGTCCTACCGAGTAGATAATCTTTTTAAATGGTGATTGATTGTTTACTGTAAATTACTTAATATAAGTAATGCAACTTATATGCCAATTCTCTATATCTTTTGTGCTTTAAATCATCTTTTCTAAAAAAGGATTCCGGATTTTGCATCTTATCGTGGTATAAATCTTGCATACTTTATTAAAAAGACGAAGGAGGATATATTATGTCCATTAATTATCAAACGAGATTAACTGCATTAAAAACCTACTTAGAAGAAAATAATATTGATGTTGCAATGATTATGACACCAGCAAATGTATTCTATTATACTGGATTTAATTCTGAACCACATGAGCGTTTCATGGCTTTGGTTGTTGATAATCGCAATCAACAAAATATCTTATTCGTCCCCGCTTTAGACAAGGATTTGGCTTCTAATGACTCGATTATTAGAGAAATAATTCCAATCTCTGATGGGGAAGATCCGTACACTATACTTCAAGAAAATCTGGGTAAGGGAATCACTCGTTTTGGACTCGAAATGAAAAAAGTGAGTATGTTTCAACACCAGTATTTAACAGCGGTTTTCCCTGAGGCTAAATATGAAGACATTCAACCATTCATTAACAAACAACGGATGAAAAAATCAAGAGATGAAATTGCGCATACACAAAAGGCAATAGATATTATTGAGAAAGTAATGGAAGAGGGAATGAAAAAAGCAACAGTTGGTATGAGTGAACTAGAATTAGTGGCTGAGCTAGAATTTTTGATGAAGATGTTTGGTGCAGAGGGACCTTCATTTTCAACCATTGTGTTATCTGGTGAAAAATCAGCATTACCACATGGGATACCAGGAAGCAGAACTTTTAAAAATGGGGACTTTTTGCTAATTGATATGGGGGTAATTATTACAGAAGGGTATTGTTCCGATATTACCCGAACATTTATTATCGGTGAACCAACAGAAAAACAAAAAGAAATATATGATATTGTGCGAAGGTCTAATCAAGCAGGTATTGATGCTGTAAAATTCGGTGTACCGCTTAAAACATTTGATATGGAATCAAGAAACTTGATAACAAACAATGGCTATGGAGAATATTTTAATAATCGGGTTGGTCATGGCCTTGGTATTGAAGTGCATGAGGAACCATCTATCCATGAAAATAATGAGCAAATGGCAGAAAAAGGATTATTGTTTACGATCGAACCTGGAATTTATATACCTAATTTTGGCGGTGTACGGATTGAAGACAATGTGTATATTAATGAAGCTGGAGAGGCTGAAATATTGACTTCCTTTCCGAGAGGGTTACATATGTTGTAAATCAAACTGGCGGGAACTTAAAAAAGAACAATAGATGGGTCTAAAATGTATCCTATTACGTAATCTCTTAAAGGCGATAGATAGAAGAAGTAGCTGATATGAATTAGGTTTTAACTCGCTATTTTATTAACAGCGTATATGACCTACACCAATAAATATGGGTAGCAATGAGATGTAAGAAGATGACTCCTATTCTATACAGGAACCATCTTCTTACAAAATGGAACTGGATATTTGATGATAATTAATTATTTACATTCCCAATAGTATTGTATTGAGTATCTTTAGTCATGCCAACTTCATCATATTCACTCATCATCGAAGTAAGTTTTCTTGAAGCAAAAAGAAGGATGACTCCTAGTGCAATCGCTACTCCGCCAATTGTAAGAAATATCCCCATATAACCTAAAGAGGCTGTTAAAGCAGCCAGTTGCCCAGCTATAAGATTGGCAATCCCTATAGCAGATAGCCATACTCCCATAAGCAAAGAGGCAATTTTAAGTGGTGCTACCTTACTGACCAATGATAAACCAACAGGAGATAAACACAATTCACCCAATGTATGCAATAAATACGTTAATATAATAAAGGCTATATGGGCCTTTGTGACTATATTTTGCTCATCACTCCCTGTGTACAAAACAGCAGGGATAAGAATCATAAATCCTACTCCGAGCAATATCATGCCTAAACCCATTTTCGTTATTGGTTTTAGATCACCAGTTTTAGATTTAGAAAGCTTAAGCCATAAAATTGAAATAATTGGTGCGAAGCTAACGATGAATAATGGATTTAGTGATTGGAACCAAGAAACAGGTACGAGGTATCCAAATACTTCCCGATCCACAAAGTTTTTAGTGTATAACGTAAATGAACTTCCTGCTTGTTCAAATCCGGCCCAGAAAAAAACAACAAAGCATGCAAGGATCATAATTGCCAATGTTCTTTTTTTCTCTTTTTTTGTAAGTGGCTGTTTTTGGTTCTTTTTCTCCGGAACTTCTTTTACATTCAATTGGGTTGGTTGTAATCCTACATTACCTAAATATCTATTACTTAAACTATTAAATAGAACTTGTCCAATAATCATCCCGATGGAAGAAGCTAGGAAAGCCCATTTAAAACCAAAGTG